>CAYJXC010000062.1:0-3938 GCA_964374075.1 Candidatus Woesearchaeota archaeon | reverse complement strand
CTAGATTGAAGAGTTTTATGCTGGAATGCATCCGGGTTTTTAAAGTGACGAAGAAGCCTGGCAAGGAGGAGTTCGTGACGATTGTCAAGGTGTCCAGCGTTGGCATTTTACTGATTGGGCTGATCGGCTTCCTTGTGCAGATCGGGTGGCAGCTCTTCAGTTAGGAGTGACGATGGCAATCTTTGCGTTGAGAACAACCAGCAACCGGGAAGACCAAGTGTTTGACTTTGTGAGTTCGAACATTGAGAAGAAGAATATTGCTGTGCTGAGCTTAATCAGGCCTCATGGCTTGCGCGGGTATATTTTCATTGAAGTGGAAACACGAGAAATTGCTGAGGAGGCGTATCATAAAGTTCCGTATGCACGCGGCATCTTACCCAAACCTGTCACCTACCAGGAGATTGAACACATGCTCGAGCAAGTCAAGGTGCAGATGAACATTCAGAAGGGGGATATTGTGGAGATCATTAGCGGACCATTCAGAGGAGAGCAAGCGAAAGTGAATAGAGTTGACCAGACAAAAGAAGAGGTTGTGGTGGAATTGCTGGAGGCTGCTATTCCCATTCCAATCACGGTGAAGTTGGATTCTGTGAAGGTGATTCGACGAGATGAAGCAGCACCTGCAACAGCAGAAGACAAAAGAACTGAGGAATCTTCATGACAAAAATCCAGTTGATTGTGGAAGGTGGAAAGGCAACGCCAACTCCCCAGATAGCACAAACTCTCGGACCGATGAAGATTCCGATCAATGAAGTGATTAGCAAAGTCAATGAGAAAACCAAGGCCTTCCAAGGGATTAAGGTGCCTGTGGAAGTGCACGTGAATGATAAAGACAAAACCTATGACATCAAGGTGGGAAGTCCTCCTGTTTCTGAATTAATCAAAAAAGAATTGAAGTTAGAAAAGGGAAGCGGAACACCTAATCGAGAAAAACTTGCCAACGTAGGCGTGGAACACGTCATCAAGATTGCAAAACAAAAGATGGAAGGATTATTGGATAAGAGTCTGAAAGCTGCTGTGAAAACGGTGGCTGGAACATGCAACAGCATGGGATTGCTGATTGAAGGCAAGACTAGTGATCAGTTCTCTAAAGATGTGGAAGCTGGAACGTATGATGCTGAACTGAACGCTGAGAAGATGGATGTGAGCCCTGAGAAGAAGGCACGTCTGGATGAACAATTAAAGACTACCCAAGAGCAGTTGAAGAAAGAACAGGAGCGCTTGAGGGCTGAGGAAGAAGCGAAGGCTGCTGCTGTAGCTGCTGAGAAACCTGTGGAAGAGGCAGCACCTGCTGCTGAGGAGAAGCCTGGAGAGAAGAAGGCTGCTGAAACTGCTAAAGCACCTGTTGCAGGTGGAGAGAAGAAGGCTGCTGCTCCTGCTGAGAAGAAGGGAAAATAATTTTTCTTTCTCCTTTTGTTATGCGTAAGCTTTATTAGGACTTCTTGAACGTACTTCTTCTTACGGGGCCGTAGGCTAACCTGGTTAGGCTCCGAGGTTTGGGACACAAGCTAAAAACCTCGAGATCTCGGTTCGAATCCGAGCGGCCTCATTCTCCACAAAAGCTTTTTAAAGGCAGAAGGGCTGGAAAATACCTATCTTTTACACTCTTTCCCCGAGCTAGGTGTCTTTATGGTCACGAAAATTGTTGGCACGACAGGTCGTTTTGGCGTCCGCTATGGCAAGCGGTTACGCACCTTAACACTCCAGATTGAGAAAAAACAACGCCAGAAACAGATCTGTCCGTACTGCACGAGAGCACAAGTCAAGAGGGTGGCACCTGGTATTTTTCAATGCCACAAATGCATGACAAAATTTACCGGCGATGCGTATCTGATGAAGGTGTAAGATGGCAGCGTACAAATGTTTCCAGTGCAGCAAGGAAGTGAAGGAAGAGTACGTGCGCAAAAAGATCCGCTGCCCCTATTGCGGGTATAAGATCTTGTTTAAGCCGCGAACCGTTACCACTCATGTGAAGGCTGTCTAAGGTGAGACTATGGATGTTCCCCCAGAGCTTGAAGAGAAGATTGGTCGCTTGCAGCTTCTTGAACAGAACGTCCAGGCCTTTGCCTCTCAGCGGCAACAATTTCATCTGCAGATTTCTGAGATCGAGCATGCTTTGAAGGAATTGGAGAAGAGCACGGAGAAGCCGTTTAAGATTGTGGGCAGTTTGATGATCGCTTCGGATGCTGATGAGCTCAAGAATGAACTGACATCCCAGAAGGAGATCATTGAGCTTCGCATCAAGAGCTTAGAGAAGCAAGAATCGCAATTGCGGGAAAAGGCAGAGTCCCTGCAAAAAGAAGTTGTCGGAGCACTTCAACAAAAAGGAGGGAAGTAGCATGGCAGAACTAGAAGCAGTCATAGAGGTCCTTTCTGTGATTGAACACGATCTGAGTGTGCCCAAGAATGTGCGAACCAAGATTTCCATTGCTCTCAGATCCCTGCACGAGGAGAATGGCAAGTCGCATGAGGTGAAGATTGACCAGATTTTGCAGCAACTGGATGACTTGAGTGATGACCCAAATTTACCACCATATACGCGTACTCAGATCTGGAATGCGGTGAGCACACTGGAAAGTGTTTAAGAGTGTATAGCATAGAAATCTTTATATAGAGAAAACCTCTCCTAACTGGTGAGGGATAAAAATGGCTTTGTTTTCCAAAATACGAGAGCGCTTGGGGTTTGGTTCGAGTGTTCCTCTTTCTGATTATGATGATGAATACGAAGAAGAGTACATGGAGATTGACCCTACGAAGGACATTGGGGCCAGGTCCAAGATTGTGGTGAAATCCTTTGTCATCAATGATTTTGCTGATGTGAAGGATGCTTTGGATGCACTGCGCGAGGGATATACGATTGCACTGATCAATATTAAACCCTTGAAAGACCGAGACATTGTGGAGTTAAAGAGGGCTGTGAATAAATTAAAGAAGACCTGCGATGCGATCGATGGGGATATTGCTGGCGTGAGTGAAGACTGGATTGTGGTGACACCAACGTTTGCTCACATCTATAGAGATAAGGACACGGAAGAAGTCGAACATTAGATGCAGAGTTCCGAGGGCAGTGATGGAACAGCGTTCTGACTTTTATGTGGTTGCACGCCAGAGGGGAAGTACTGGACCCTATCAGCTTGTTAAGTACGTGATGGGGGATGCTACCCAACTATGGGTTCGTGATCTTGCTGCTCTCTTTGGTCAACGTGTCCATGATTATCGTTTATCACAAGAACGTGCAACTGAAGCAGTTCAGGAATTACAACGATTAGGACATGAATCCCAGGTCATCATGCATGCTTGTCAGCAGAATCATCTTGATCTTGACCATCTTGTGCTCCAGGAAGAAATTCGGAGGTGTGGTATAAAGCAATAGCTTTTTAAAATTTCTTCTCTTCTCAGAATGATGGAAAAGTTAGAGCACCAGCAGTGCCCGGTGTGCATGAAGAACACCTTAACCCTGACTGAAGAGACCAAGGACATTCCTTACTTTGGAAAAACGTACTTGTTCTCGATGGTGTGCGGTGAGTGTGGATTCCATAAGAGTGATGTGGAAGCAGCGGAACAGAAAGAGCCGTGCAAAATTACCTTCACGGTGGGAAGCGAGAAGGACATGGCGGTGCGCGTGGTGAAGAGCTCTGAAGCATCAGTGTCTGTTCCCCAGCTGAAGATGAAGATGACGCCAGGACCTGCGAGCGAGGGATTCATCAGCAACATTGAAGGGTTACTCGATCGTTTTAAAGACATTATTGAGGATCAGCGCGATCTGAGCGAGGATGAAGAGGAGAAGAAGACTGCCAAGAATTTGCTGAAAAAGATCTGGAAGATCAAATGCGGCGATATTCTGATTACCATCGTGATTGAAGACCCTTCCGGGAACAGTGCCATTATTTCTGAGAAAACGAAGATAGAGACCTTGAAAGTGAAAAAGAGCTAGTGCT
>CAYJXC010000061.1:0-4050 GCA_964374075.1 Candidatus Woesearchaeota archaeon | reverse complement strand
ATTATTCAGGCTGAATGTCTCGGACGCCTCGGGCTTCAGCCCGAGGTAGTTCACAGGGTGGGATTGAGCGTACGTTAAGAACCGCGGAGAGTGATGTTTCATCATTTCCAACACAAAACGGTGAATATGCCCTTCAATGGCTTCTGCAGACAAAAGTATTTATGCGAAACACTTTAGATAGAAGCACACTTGAGACTATTGCTAGAACTGAAGAACGGATGAAACGAAAAGCTACTCCTGAGGAAATTTACCTCGTCCTTGGACGATATACACTTTAACTTGTTTTCTTGCGTAAGTCTTTTATATTGCCCTTCTCGGTTGTTCTTCTGTGCCACCGTAGCTCAGCCTGGCTAGAGCACGGGTTTCATAAGCCCGGGGTCGACGGTTCAAATCCGCCCGGTGGCACGCTTTTATTGTTGCGGGATCTCTGCTTTTAGTAATGATTGAATATGCTTGTTTCTTAGCATCGCAATTCTCCTTTTTGTGGAGAGATGGGTTTTCAGCATGTCAGACACCTTTTCTCCACCGAGGATATGGGGAATGATCACATAATCTGCACCTTCCTTGTAGAGTTCGAGTGCCTTCTTGATCGTGTTTGCCGTGGCAATGATGATAATGCTCTTGTCTAATTTTCTGAAGATCTTTGTGATCAACACATTGTCCTCAAAGAGGTGAATGGTGGAGATTATGATCTTGGGCTTGTGCTTCTTGAGCTCCTGCAGGACATCAGGATCTGCCACATCGCCATAAATGCAGGGAACATTCTTGGCCACTAGATCTTTCACAATCGTTGGGTTGTAATCCACCACGAGCAGACGCGTTCTCTTCTTGAGAAGATTCCTCAAAATGCTAAAGCCAATGCGATGCTGCCCGAGCAAGATGATGTCATAGCGCTTTGATTTTTTGTGCAGAGACATCTTTTCCTCGTAGATATTTTTCCTCTCAAAGATTTTCAAGAAGGGAGCGAAGAAGGAAAACAGCCTTTCGTTGTAGGTGATCAAATAGGTGGAGAGGGCTATGGTGATGATGCCGACTGCTGAGACGACGGAGAGGATATCGCTTGAAAGGTAGCCAAGCTCTTTTCCCACTGCTATTAAAATCAAGCTGAATTCACTAATTTGCGCGACTGTCAAGCCACAGAGGAATCCTGTTCTGCTCTTGAATCCCATCCATCCCATGATGACCATCACAATCAGGGGATTTCCAATCAAGACAAACAAGGAGAGGATGATAATTGCTTTGATCTGGTGCTCGAGATTGGTAAAGATGAGCGATGATCCCACCACCACGAAGAACAAAATGATGAAGAAGTCCCGCAGGGGCTTGATTTTGTTCGAGATTTCTGCGCTGTAGGGAAGAGAGGCAAGGGTGATGCCTGCGAGAAAGGCACCAATTTCAATGGTGAATCCCAAGAACTGCGCAAAGAGTGCAAGGGCGAAGCACCACGAGATGGCTGAGAGGAAGAGCGTTTCCTGGGAGCGGGCTACGCGTTCAAAGAATTTGGTGAGGAAGAGCTTGTTGGCAAGATAGGCGACAAGACAGAGAACAAGACCAGACATGATTGCAGAGCTGATTTCTGTGGTGAGCTTTCCGCTGTTCACGGTGCTGAGGATGATGAGAATGAGGATGGCAATCGCGTCTTGCACCAAGAGGAATCCTAAGGAGATTTTTCCGTAGAGGGTGTCCAGGTCATTCTTGTCAGACAAGAGCTTCACAATGATGATCGTGCTGCTGAAAGTGAGGGCGATGCTGATGTAGATGGCTTCGAGGGGGGCAAAGCCGAGAACCTTGGTGATGAAGTAGCCGATGATGCTGGTGAAGAGCACTTGACCGATGCCTGTGTAGAGAGACACTTTACCGACCTCTCGCAGGATATTCACATTGAGGCTTAATCCCACAATGAACAGCAGAAAAGCAATGCCGATCTTGGAGAAGGTGTTGAGAATGTCGGATGCGGTGATGATATTGAGCACTAAGGGGCCCATCACCACGCCGCTAACGATATAGGCAAGGATTGGTGGTTGTTTAAAGAGACGAAAGAGGAGGGCCAACATCGTGGTGGCAATGATAATGAACCCTAATTCTAAAAACACGTATTCCATTCGTCACCTCTTTTCTCTGGAGGAGAACGAGATGGAATTTAAAGATTTCCTTTTTGCTTACTTACGCGCCAAGGTGATTTCTATGGTGGAGACACGGACCTGCTTGCCCTCGTTGTTTTGGAATTCCTCGCTGTTGATAGCGATGTTCTTCACCGCTATTTGATTTTCGAGGAATCTCTTAACTGCTACCTCAACAATGTCCACTGCCTTGCTGATGAACTTCCCTCGCGCCTTGACCACAATCTCTGGTGCTTGCTTGGTGGTAAACTGCATCACGACGCCAGTCACATACTCTGATTGATCGAGTCCTCACTCAAACCATATTCATAAATGGCTTAGCGCCGATAAACACGGTGTGGTCATCACTTTTTGTTGTCTTGTGTTCTTCTGTCATGGTGATCCTCCTGTTGCTGTTGTCTGTTGATGTTTTTGAACCACAAGAGGATGATTTATTTAAACGTATCGTTAGTAGCGCTTTTGCTTGGCCAAGCGCGAGATATAGCCAGCCACGATGTTGCGGAGCTTCTTGTTGGGATCTTGAAGCAGCTCCTGGACAATGAGTTTGTTATGGTTGAACTCGGGAGAAAAACGCTCTTTGTGCTTGGTGTACAGCTTGATCGCTGTTCTCTTGACTAAGGTTGTTTTGATGCGCCCCATAGAAGGGGCTGGTTGAAAGATCCTATTTAAGCTTTTCTTTTGTGTTCGAGAATGTAGATAGAACGTTCTATTTTGCTTCTTCTCTTTTCGTAGGGGAGGGGAAGCGTAATCTGAGAAAGGGGAGAGACTAAGGTAAATCCAGTTTCTTTGAGGATGGTGTCGATGGGAAGAGTATGGAGTTTCTTGGTGGTGCGAATGCTGGGAAGAATGATCACCACTTTGCCTGTGACTTTAGGGGCAAGAGCAGCGAAGAGACTTTTGTACAAGAGAGTGAGTTCTTGGATGGTGGCCGCTGCTTCTTGTTCTGAAGGCAATTTCTTGACATACGGACCAAGATACGGCTCAGTGACGATAGCTTCGACAGCTGGAAGAGTGGGAATGATCTTGGTGGCATCACCCTGGAAGAAGCGCGTTCTGTTGCGATAGGTTTTGCCCAGCCACTCGATGTTCTTTTTGGCATCATTGATAGACACGTCCATACCAATCACTCGGTATCCCATCAGCAGAGCCTCTTGAAGGATGGTTCCTGTGCCACAGAAAGGATCGCAGATCTCGTGCTGTGCTTCTGCGAGGTTGATGAGGATCTTTGCCAATCTGATGGAGATGACTTTCTTTGGATCGAAGGATGGACGCTGTTCATCTCGTTTTTTGTACTCTTGTGGGTTGGAGAGGGATGTTATTTTGTAGAGGACATTTTTGTATATGATTAAGTCAACATCAAGTGTTTTTGATTTCGAAGGGGGAATGTCGCGCATGGAACCATAGCGCTGCATGGCCTTGATCCTTTCCTGTTTCCATTGCTCTTTGAGCTGCGGCAGGATGTCCTTGGAATCGATTAGGGTGAGTGCAAAGGTGATTTTATTGCTGTCGGGAATCAAGTGGTTGAGTGTTGTTTCTTCTGCTATCTTCACGATGCCACCGAGCTCGTTGATGTTGGGCTGCTTGTCTAAGGAAAGGTGGGCAACTGTTGATGTGGATGAGTGAAGCGTGTAGGTGATCTTCTTTCTCCTGCAATAGCAGATGAGTTCAAGAAGGCTGAGCTTCGGGTCACGACCTAGGATACAGAGATAGTCTTTCATTATTAACCGGAAGAATTTGTTGCGTTTCCTGCGCTCACTGTTCTGTTGATAAATTCTTTGCCAAACCAACGGATGATTCCTGGAGCCCGGAATTCTCCTGCTGCTCTGCCAAATTTACCGAATATGGAAGATAAGGTCCCATTCGGGTAGTATGCCTTGATGCGATGATTTTTGGTATCTGCTATATAGAGCAAACCATCAACTTCCCAAAT
>CAYJXC010000060.1:1608-4260 GCA_964374075.1 Candidatus Woesearchaeota archaeon | reverse complement strand
TCGAGTTCTGCGAAGTTCTTCCCAGTCAATGCGGAGGCACAGGACGTTGCGTGGAAACGCCATCTCTCTGCTCAGCAATCTACATTCCCGTCTGCGGCTGTGATCAATTCACCTACTCCAACGAGTGCTATCACGCAATGGCCCAGATCTCCCGTGACCACCAAGGTCCCTGTTAGCTCCAGGTGTACTTCTTCTTCAGCTGCTGCAATCGCCGATAGATCGGTTCCTTGCTGTCCATGATCTCCATAATCCGCATCACAATGAACTTCTCCCAGTTCTTGCTCAGCTGGATCATGTTCGTGTCCAGCCCAATGAAGTCAATGTCCAGCTTCTTGTACAAATCCTGCTTCTTCTTCATCTGCTCGCGGTACTGCTCGTCATTCATCATGCCAAAGTATTCAACGACAATGCTCAATTCTGGCAGCCAAAAGTCAGGATACCATACTCTAATCTTATTGTCATCATCGATGATGATCACAGGATATTCATACAAGAACTTAATGCCAGCCTCCTTGAGGAATCCTGCAATCAGTTTCTCTCCGCGTGATTTGTATAATTCATGCTTTGGTCGCTGGTAAGGTGTCTTACGAGGGCGTGCCACACTTTTCGTACGGGGTGGAACACGGCGTTCTCCAACATCGCTTGGAAGTGGCAAAGGATCTCGCTCAGGTAACATAGTCATCATCCTCCTTACTTTCCCATCTTCTGCAGATTCAAGAATGCTTTCACGTCATTCCGAAACATCTGCATGTCCTTGTACAGTTCATCTCTCATCTCCTGCATCTTGCTGCCGCCAACAAACTGGTCATACGCCTCGCGAAGGAACTTAGCAAGCTTGGCCCTGGCCCACGTCTCCTCATAATCCTTCTCCAGATACCCCACCACCTTCACGCTCAATCCTCCGCTCATCCGCTTCGTGTTCTTCACCACCACCTCCATCATCCCATCCAGTTGCAAGTTCACCTCGATAATGTACCTCACATAATCCGTCATCCTCTTCATGCCCCTCCACTTCACGAACAGCTTCTGCACCCCCCCTTCTTTATATTCCTTATAATCCACCTCTCGAAACCAATACCCCTGCTTCTTGAACCACTGGTGCAGCACCTTGTATAATCCATCAAAGTCAAACACACCACGATAACTCACCTCAAAGGTGTCTCCAATGTAGTCTCGCTCTGGCATCTTACCGCGTCGTCCCTCCCAGTGTTGCCTTAATCACGTCCCACAACGCATTTCCCTCCGTGTCCAATTTTCCCTCGTATCCCTTGAGCTCGCGTTTGATTAAATACTTTTCGTACGTTTGTCTGAAAAATTCCTTGCCTGGCCCGCGAAAGGTCTTCCGGTAGTTCTTCAGGATCCACGTCCTAAACCGCACCTCAATATCTCCTTGCTGCATCCGCTTCTTCTTCCCATCCTCCTCCACCACCACATCCAGCTCACGGTAAATCACCACCTCAAATTGAACCCAAAACTGCACATAATCCGTCACACTGCGCACTGCTTTCCAGTCAAACCTGCTCTCCTTCCCCCCTCCCTTCACTGCCTCGCTGTGTTCACTCTCCATGATATAATAATTCCTGCTAAGAAACCATGCACGTGCAGCGCTCATCAGTTGACGAAAATCATACAATCCAGAATGCTTCATCCGCACCCACGCAACCTTGCTGCCGTGAATATAAACACTCTCATCCTTCTCTTTTCCCATCCGCTAAACCATCGCCTCTGCATTAATATAGCTTTCGCCACATTTTTAAACACCCACATCCTTTCCCCGCACATGAAGTCCCAGAAAGATCATGTCCTCTTAACACTGATTAAGGAGAATTTCATAGTCAAGGCACTCACAGGCTGCTGCGACATGGTTGCTCGGAAGAATGATAAAATCCTGCTGATCAAGGTCCTCGAAGATGCCAATGCCATGACAGGAGAAGCTGCAGCAGAGCTGAGCAAGACAGCTGCTGCCATCCGCGCCGCCCCCCTCATCATCGGTGAAAGGGCAAATACGAAATTGAAGGATGATGTGGTGTATACACGCTATCAGATTCCCACGATTACCATAGCAACCTTCCGCGCCTCACTCAAAAACACACCCCTTGTGTTGATATCAAAAAAATCAGGGATTGTGGCGCAGCTCCACGGAGCAAAAGTCAGAGAACAGAGAGAGAAAGAAGATCTGTCAAGGGGAAGGTTGTCACGCCAGCTTGGCATTTCCACGCGCATGCTGTCGAAGTATGAACAAAGCAATGCAGAGCTCTCCGTGCAGCACGCAGCAAAGGTCTATGATCTCTTTGGCAATGAAGTCTTCAAGCGCATCGAAATCTTCTCTGCACTGCCCGAGCAATCCAATCCCTTGTCATCTGAAATCTCCTTCAAGTATCATGACCTCGGCTTTAATGTCACCGAAACACGAAAAGTGCCCTTCGATGTCGTCGCACAGAAAGAAAACACCCTCATTTTGACGAAGATAGGAGACAACATCCACCATGACCTCAACAACATCTCGCATGCCATCGGTGCCAACGATCTTGCAATTGTCTCCAAGAAGAAACCAGCCCATATGCCTGCTCTTACTAAGGAAGAGTTCTTAGAGTTTGAAAAGGCAACTGCACTCATCAAGTTCATTCAGGAATACCAGTAGTCACAAAACCT
>CAYJXC010000060.1:0-1598 GCA_964374075.1 Candidatus Woesearchaeota archaeon | reverse complement strand
AAAACCTTTAAATAAAGCCAGCTCAGTGAAAGAGATATGGTTGATCCCATCCTTATCGATCCCTGGGGTTCTGTGCTGATCGAGGACTACGAGAAACTCATCAAGGAATTCGGTCTCAGCACCTTTTCTCCGCTGCAGCTGCCCAGTCCCAACCGTTTGATGAGACGCAACATTGTCTTTGCTGCGCAAGATCTCGAGATGATTGCGCAGTGCATCAAGAAGAGGAAAAAGTACTACGCCTTGACAGGCATCATGCCCACCGCAGACAAGATGCACCTCGGCAATAAGATGGTCATTGAAAATATGTGCTACTTCCAAGAACACAGCGCACAAACCTATGTACTCATTGCCGATCTCGAGGCTGCAGCTGCGCGCGGCGTCTCCCTCGAAGAAGCACGCAAACGCGCATTGACCTTTCATATCCCTGCCTACATTGCTCTTGGTCTTGATCCCAAGAAAACAAAGTTCTATTTCCAGTCAGAAAACATGAAAGTAGTGAAGATTGCCTTTGAAGCATCCAAACGCTTCACGCACAATGAGTTCCGCGCAGCCTATGGTGTCCCTGATCCGGGAAAGATCATGTCCTCCCTCACCCAAACAGGAGACATGCTCTTCCCCCAAGAAGAGGAGCGCATGCTCGGTATTATTCCTGTCGGCATCGATCAAGCAGTTCATATCCGCCTCTGTCGCGATTACATCAGGAAAGCCAAAGAGAAAAAATATGTCCCCATCAGCTCTATCTACCACAAATTTACCCCAGCACTCAACGGTGCCTTCAAGATGTCCAAATCCATGCCGGAATCCTGCATTGAAATTCCTGAAGAAAAAGTGTTATTCACGCGAAAAATCCAGCAGGCATTAACAGGTGGCCGCAACACGAGAGAAGAGCAGCGCAAGTTAGGAGCAGAAATAGAAAAAGACATGGTCTTTGAATTGCTGAAACAGCACCTTATTGAAGATGATAAAGAGCTCAATAAGATTTATCACGAGTATAAAACAGGGAAGATGCTTTCCTCAGAGCTCAAGCAGCTTGCCATCGAGAAGATGGACCAATTCATGAAAAGTTTTAATAAAAAGTTCGAGAAAGCGCAAAAACAAGTTCACAAGCTCAAGTTTTTTGCATGACCATCAACGCTTCACAATCAGGTAAAAGAGGAAAAGTCGGTGATACTCATGCAGAAGAGAAAATCCCTGCTTTTGGAGTACAGAAAGCATCTCTTCCCTCGTAAACAAAGATTAAGTATTGTCAATCCATCTCACCACAGGATTGAAAAATGAACGCGACACGTCAACAAGGTAAAGGTCGCCATCCTTCCGTAAGACGCGTTTGAATTCTGCAAGAGCTTCTTTATAACACTCACAATGATGCAGGGTATCAAAAACAAAAATCGCATCAACGGAATGATCAGGAAAATCGAGGCGCTGGGCATCCCCAACCAAAAATTCAAGAGAAGGATGAAGTTTTTCGGCGCGCATGATTTGTCTGGGATCATAATCAATACCTTGCACATGTGCTCGAGGAAGATGAGAAGCAATGAGGTGTGTCGTATACCCACTACCGCAGCCAACATCCAAAACCTCTCGGTAATCCTCTCTCA
>CAYJXC010000059.1:0-4326 GCA_964374075.1 Candidatus Woesearchaeota archaeon | reverse complement strand
AGGAATATGCGCAATGAAGTGTTATTTGTCAAAAGGTCTATGAAGAAGAAAACGCTTCCAGGAGCATGGTCATTTCCTTCGGGAACAGTAGAAAATGGAGGCCCTTTCGCAAGGATGTTAAGATTTTGGCGGGAATGGTTTTTTCCCGAAGTATACAGTTGCATGACTCTTTCTCACGCATGTCCTTCCTCCATACCTTCTCTTTTTTTGACAAAGCGCTTGATTATTGCCGGTACGAGAAGCAGTGCAACTAGAACCACCCATGCGGAATAATTAAGAATTTTCAGGTTCCACCAACCGATGCCGAAAATCGCCGTGACCAGCAAATACGCTCCAAAAAAGACTAATGCGTAAGCAACGGCAACTTTGATCATGCCGGCACGCCTCACTAAGCCTTGCGCTGCTTGGACACCGAGAGTGCCCAGTATGGAAAGCATGATGAGCGGCGTCACCCTGCCAAGACCATGCACTAGTCCGACCGTCGCACCGGTCAATAAGTCCCCGGTTCCCGCGATGTAAAACAGGAGAACATAAAACGCTGGATTGGGACAACCGACGCCCGCGTTTCCAAGAATAAGGCCAAGGAAGAAGCTTTTCAGATAGTCGCCTTGCTTTTGCAAGAATTTAGGAACAGGAATACCATGAAAAGCAGGCAAAATAATCCTGAAAATTCCGAGTTCTGAAAATCCAAAAATGTAAGCAGCAATGCCGGCAAGAAGTATGATAATGGCACTGCTTCTGCCCAGTCCAGTAATCTGGCCAAGCCACGCAGTAGCAACGCCGTACGCGGTAATGGTAATCGCAAGGCCAAGTCCGAACAGTGCGGCCATCGCAAGTCCTCTGCCAGGCTTTTTCGGCATTGTCATCGGGACAATGAGGAAAATAAGCGGCAGCGTACACGGCATGATGATCATGCTGAGACCGGATACGTATGCGAGAAGCAGCACGAGCCGTAGTTCCGTGGTCCTGAACTGTCCGACTGATGCGAACCACGTTATGCCGGCAATAAAGATGACAAACAGCACTAGTGCGAAGCCTGCCAGAAGGATTCTTGCGCGGTTTTCTGCAGCCATTCTAGCCAAACTCCATGATTATTCTGTCCTTATCTTTCAAAACATAGTTCATGCCTTCGGACGCTTCCTCGTCGTTAACGAGGATGCGCCACCTGCCAGGCCTGCCATCCGGGCACCGGTCGCCGTCCTTGAAGCCGTAAATGCCGCCATTTGCGACCGGAATCTTGAGTTCCTCAAATACATTTCGCAGCCGCAGACCGGAAAAATCGGTGATCTGTTTCGTGAAAGGATCAACGGGCAGCAAGCCATGCCAGTGAACCTTGTTCGTTTCAACATGCGTATGCAGTCTCAGTAGGTCTCCCGTTTCAAAGGGCAGCACCCTTGGCTGCCCGCAGATTTTAACATCGAAAAATGTGTGCCAGTGTGCGGTGAAATAACATCTCTGCTGTTCAGGCGGGGCGTCTTCCGGCTGGCAAAAAGTGAGCCCTTGTTCTGATTTGATTCCGCTTTCGCCGGTGAAATGTGTGGCAAGGTAGGAAGCAAAAATCACCATCAAGGTGAGTGCGAACAGCAGGATGATGATGTTGGTTCGTACTTCTTTGCGTGTTGGCATGACCTTTATCTCGTGAGCGTGGAGTACACTGCCCAAAGCACGATGGCGAGATTTATGTGCGCGAACAACTCCACCATTATCAGTTTTGATGTCACTTCAAGACCAACCAATGGCACCGCCAACAGGATCAGACCGAGCAGCAACAACGACCAGACGAGCGCGGCTGCAAACAGCTTTCGGATTTTCCATTTTTCGACAATGATTGCGAAGAGGAACCCCCAGAAAGAGTTGGTGATGGCGTGAAGCGTCCATCCGAAAAAATTGATTTGCGGCATGAATGGCATTGCCAGCTGCATGATGCGCATAAACACTGTGACAGGAACAAGGAGCATGACTGCGAGGAATACAATGCTTCCAGAGAATCCTGCAATGAGTCCTGCAATTTCAGGAGCAACACGCTTGGCCATAAAATCACCTCTTGACAATGCAACAGTTGCGAGTGATGCTGCGTGCATTTAATTTTTTTGTTCAAAATTCCAGACGCTAACTTTACAGCTCAGCTGGCTAGGGCAGGAGACGCTGGGGATTGCGTAAATCCATCATGATCTGCTCCAGGCGCAAATAGCTTTCTTGGACGGCTTGATACACTTTATTCCCTTTTTCAGCCACTTCGCGCAGCCCTTTCCGTGCGATGCGGAGATCCCTTCCAAGAACGATAATTTCTTGATACGTATCGAGCGTGTAGTGGAGATGATCGACGCGACGCTGAACATTATCAGCAATGATTTTTATGTTTTCACGGAGGTAATTGCAACCGATGAGATTAAAGAGTGCTTCTTCACGATACTGCGGGAGATCTTTCAGGGCATCCTCATGAAGCTGTGCTGTTAAGCGCTGTGCACTCCACTCCGGAAAGTGTTGAATAAAGGCTGCATAGGCCGTGCATACCTCTTCGGCATTTTTACTTCTTATTTTCTTGGCGAGATCTCCATACTTCATAGGTGGTGGCGGGGTGGAGTTTTGTTGCACGATGTCCTCTATTTTACCGTTGATGGTCGTTACGTACTGTAATTGCTCTTCACACAACTGGTCAAGCTGCTGTGTCTTGTCTTGCAAGTCATCTGCAATCGCCCCTGTAATACGAGGAAGCATGGTGATCGTGTTGAGAATGCATTGCTCGTGAATCCTTGTTCTCCCGATGAAGCGTCGTACTGTTCCGAAGAAGGAAGAGTAATGGTTGATTTCGCGAAGCGTGGCCTGGAGATCTTTGCGTCGTGTCTTCAAGACGGCGCGTGTCGGTTCAATCACACCGACGAGCTGACAGAAATCCTTCTGCGCCATCAACGTGCTATTCATCTTCCACCACCATCAGTTTGTTGAGGACGGTTGGCAAGCTGCGATCGCGCAGTATTCCCTCCAGGCGATATTCTAAACTGCCCACTTGGAACTCTTTTTCGTGAATGGGCAGGCCGTGATCACGCTGATGATCATAGAGATAGGATTCTCCGTTCTTTCTTTCGACGCTATATCGCTCATCACGCGTGAGATAGAGATGATAGGAATATCCTGCGACAAAGGAAAGCACCATAAGTCCTGCCTTGATGGAAAATTTACTGAATGATCCCATTAGCGCCCTCCCGGTGTGTCAACAAAAATGGAAGCAAACCCGTCCAGCGTACGTTTGCTCCACGCCTTGAAATTGTTGTAGTTGGCTTTGGTGTACTCACGTGATTCTCCTAACGTCACCATCTGCCCTTCACTCATCTCGTAACGTTCTGGATGCGTGGAAACATAGTTGCGCAAGAGCTTGATATTGCGAAGGAACAGTTGTTCTTCTGTTTCTTCCTGCTGCAAGAGAAGATCAATCTTCTTTTCCAAGCGTGAGAACTCAGATGATGGAGTGGATTGTTCAGGTGCGCGAGAGCAGCTGTACAGCACCGTGATGCCAGCAAGCAGATACATGATGTGTTGATTCATGCGGAGAGAACATATCTTCCTTTTCAAAAATGTTGCTGCACAAAAGATGGAATTCTTTTGCCAGAGACAGAGAATATCTGGAGCGTACTGGAAAAATTTCGTCCTGTTGTGGTGTTTTCGGAAATTTTTTGTCTTTTTCGCACCACAATGTTTATATGGAAAGCATTCTCTGGGGTCTTGATGGATTTTCAGCCTATTTTAGCGGCAATTAAGCCCAGCAGAAAAGAGGAACACCAGCTGAGCAGTGTGGTGAATGAGGTCATACGCAAGATTCGGATTCCTCATGCGAAGGCACTGTTAGGGGGATCTGGAGCAAAACAGACGTGGCTGAAAAACACCCATGACGTTGATATTTATGTCACCTTTGACCTTCACGTCTATAAAGAAAAGTCAGACCAGTTGGCTGATCTCCTTGCTGGTGCGTTGAAGAAGCGTTTTCCGAAGATGCAACGACTTCACGGATCCCGCGATTATTTTCAGATTCTGCACAAGGGATATACGTTTGAACTTGTTCCCATCCTGCATATTCGTACACCGTACCAAGCGCAGAACACCACTGATTTCTCCCAGCTGCATGTGCAGTATGTGCTGCAGCATGTGAAGAAGAAGAGGTCATTGGCTGATGAGATTCGGTTGACGAAGCAGTTTGCCAAGGCGAATCATGTCTATGGCGCTGAGTCCTACATCCAAGGGTTTTCAGGATATGTGCTGGAATTACTCACGATTCACCATGGATCGTTTTTGAAGCTCGTGTGCGCTGCAACGAGATGGAGAAAGGGCATG
>CAYJXC010000058.1:0-4326 GCA_964374075.1 Candidatus Woesearchaeota archaeon | reverse complement strand
GGATGAAGAGTAACCATGGTCAAGTTTCCAGAAGCATCAGCGCGGTTGATGAAGAACATCTTTGTCTGCAAGAGATGCAAAACCAAGCTCCGCTCCACGCCGCAAAAAATTCTCCTGAAGAAAGTGCACTGCAGAAAATGCGGAGGAAAGAGCTTCCGCTCCTTGAGAAAGATTCGTGTGGCAGCCAAGTAAAATGAACTATGATCTCCTCTTTGCCATCATCTTTTACATCGCATTAATTATTTTTTTCTATAAGCACAAGCAGAATCTCCAAGTCCAGGGAAAGATTATTGCACTCTACCGCACTACCCTTGGCTTGAAGCTCATGGAGAGAATAGCGCGCATCTTCCCCCGCTTCTTGAAAGTGCTCGGTGTCATGGGCGTGATAACAGGTTTCGCAGGTATGGCATTTATCTTTTATTTTCTCATCAAGGGAACCTTTGATCTCTTGTTTGTTCCAGAAGCAGCTCCTGCTGTCGCGCCAGTCTTGCCCGGCATCAAAGTCATTCCTGGCTTGCCCATCTTGTCCTTTTGGCACTGGATTATCGCCATCTTTGTTGTTGCCGTTGTCCATGAGTTCTCGCACGGCATCTTTGCCCGGCTGTACAATACCCACGTCAAGAGTAGCGGCATTGCGTTATTCGGCCCCATCTTGGGAGCCTTTGTCGAGCCTGAGGAGAAAGAACTCGCTAAAAAGTCAACAACAGCCCAGCTCTCGGTCTTCGCTGCCGGTCCCTTCTCGAATATGCTCTTGGGTGCTCTGTTCCTTCTCCTCTTTAACGTCGCTGCCACGCCCCTCTACAACGCGATCTATATGGCAGATGGTATTACGGTGAATGAGCTCCTGGAAAACTACCCGGCAGCGCAGCTCGGCATCACAACACCCTTTGTGATTCGCGGTATTAACAACCAGGAAACCTTGAACTTGAGTTCCTTTCTCGAGCATACCAAGGACATTCACCCACGCGACACCCTCCTCTTACACACGGACAAAGGAGATTTTGAAGTGACTACCGTCGAGAATCCTGACAACAAGTCACGCGCATTTATCGGAATCTCAGGTCTAGAAGTCAACAAGAAAGTAAAACCATCCATTGCAGAAAAATATGGAACAGCGCTTCCAGCTGCGTACACCTGGTTCCACATGTTGATCTTCTGGCTGGTCATTGTCAACTTTGGTGTAGGATTGTTCAATCTCTTGCCGCTTGGTCCTGTGGACGGAGGAAGAATGTTCTTCTCGGGCATGCGTGCATTGTTCCAAGAACAAAAAGCAAAAAAGATATGGATGTTTGCAACATTCATCTGTCTTGGATTGATCATCATTAATCTCGCCCCCTATCTCTGGAAATTAGTGGTATTTATCTTCAAACCACTTCTCTTCATCTTGGGATGATACCATGCTCGTCGACGTTCACTGCCATCTGTCATTCAAGGAATTTGACCACGATCGTGATGCCGTCATTCAACGCGCACGAGATGCGAATGTTGTTGCGATTCTGGAAAGCGGAACTGAATATGACACCAACAGGAAGGCACTCGAGTTAGCAAAGAAGTATGACATCATCAAACCAAGTCTCGGCATCTATCCTACTTATGTGGAAGCACTCTCTGAAGAGGAATTCAATCGTGATCTCGCCTTCATCAAAACAAACACAGACAACATGCTTGCCATTGGTGAAGTGGGTTTGGATTATCATAACACCACAGATCCTCAACTCATCAAAATCCAGCAAGACCGTTTTCACACGATACTCGAACAGCTCTCCGCCCTGAACAAGCCCTTTGTGGTCCACACCAGAAAAGCAGAAAAGGATGTCATTGACATCCTCGAGGCCAAATCCATCAAAAAGGTCGATTTCCACTGTTTTACCGGCAGCTACAAGCTCGTGAAGAGAATCATCGAGAACGGCTGGTCCCTCTCGATCCCGCCAAACATTCTCAGAAGTCTTCATTTCCAGGGACTCGTCAGCATGACGCCGCTCTCTCAGTTGCTGACAGAAACAGATTCACCCTACTTGTCACCGCCGCCAAAGCAACGAAACGAACCGTCGTTCGTGAAATTTTCTGTGCAAAAGATTGCTGAGTTGAAAAATATTGATGAACGTGAAGCAGAAAAAATAATTTTTATGAATTATCAGAAACTTTTTCTCTCGTGACGGCTTATCAGAGAATCGAAAACTATTTAAGCAATAAATAACATAAAAATCGTAGAATTTTCACAAAAAAAGAGAGGTGAAACAAATGGCACGTCGACGACGAAAAGCTGCTGCAGCTTCAACACGAAGATCTGCACGACGAAGAAGAAGGAGATAGTTTCTTTTTCGTCGTTCTCCTTTTTTTCTTTACACATGAACAATTTTTCCGCGCGGTCCTGGATTAACCACAAATGTTTTTCCCATCATGCATGACTTGCCGGAAGTTTCATGAAAATGTCCGCACACCGTCAGTGTTGGTTTCATATGTTTAATGATCTCTGCAGTCGTCTTGCACCCGCGATGCTCTCGTAACCACGGCAGATAGTCAAGTGTCGTGCGATACGGCGGTGCATGTGTGACAAAGATAATCTTCTTATGTGAGGAAAGATGTGCACGAACCTTGTGAAAGAACGATTCCATGCCAGGATCCCGGAAAGAAAATCCTCCTTCTCCATACCCAACAAACACATAGTCCCCGATAGTATAAATATGTTTATGCAGCGGAATCACTTGCTGAAATCGTCGCGATAATTCTTTAACCTCTTCTTCTGATTCATGATTCCCAGGAACCATCAGCATCATCTTGCCCGTTCGCGTCAGCATCTGCGTGGATTTTTCCAACCCCTGGCCAAAAATGGACAAATCTCCAGCGCATACCAGCACATCAGCATCGCGCGCCTTCTGAACGAGCTGGCTCAAACTTTCCTTGTGACTATGCACATCAGCAAAACAAAGGATCTTCATAAGGAAAAGGAAAAGACATAACTTTTTATAGTTTATGATCTTTATACACAAAAATGCAGGACCATCTTCTGATTGTGGGGATTGATCCAGGCATGACGACAGCCTATGCTGCCTTGAATACCAGGGGGGAACTCATCAAGTTAAAGAGCGAGAAGCATCTCCCTCTCAGCACCATCGTAACAGAAGTCACTCAAGCAGGAAAAATCATTGCCGTGGGAACAGATGTCAAATACTCCCCAAAGTTTGTCGAGAAATTCTGCTCGCGTCTCGGTGCAAAGCTCATCTCGCCGAGAGAGGATATGAAGATCGGATACAAGGAACGTTTGACAGAACACTACCGCCACCACGATGATCACCAACGTGATGCACTCGCAGGAGCCATCTTTGCGTACCAGGAACTCAAGCCGTTGCTCAAGAAGATCGATCTTCATGTGAAAAGGGAAGGCAAGGAACATCTGTCCTATGAGGTGATTCTCCTCGCCATGAAAGGCATGCCCATTACAGAAGCTCTACGCCATCTTGAGGAGAAGAAAGAAACCATCACAACAAAGAAACGCATTCGTTCCAAAATAAAAAAATCCACCGCCATCATGGAGCTAAATAATGCCTTGCAAAGGGAAAATAAGGAGCTGAGGCAGGAAGTTGTTACTCTGCAACAAAAACTTGACAGAGTATCTCATGACATAGACACTCGTCTCCAGGAAAAAATCAGGAAAACACTGGACATCAAAGAAAAGAAAATTAGCGACGCGCATCTCCTTATCGGGCAACACAAGAAAGAAATTGTTCACATGCAAGAAAAAATGGTGCAGCTCAATCAGCTGTTGCTCTCATCACAAAAAAAAATAGTCATCAAGCATCTGAAGGATCTTGGATGGAATGAAGTCAAAAGCATCAGCCAGCATGATTCCATCATTCTCGTGGATGACGTGAACATCTTCAGCGAGAAGGCATGGGGCCATCTCAAAAACAGCGTCAGCACGATTATCTTTAAAGTGATTCCCTCAAAAGCCATCGTGAATAAGCCGTTCCACTTCATCAATGCAAAGAACGTGCACTGCGAGGAGTTTGGAGCCTTTGCAGTCGTGGAGAAAGAGAGCCTAGAAAAAGAAAAGAGAAAGACGAATGTGCTCTCGAAGATTATACAGGAATATCAGGAAGAGCGTCATCATAATATATAGATGAGAGCTTCTGTTTTCTTTGGCAGGGAGAAAAGCTTATATAGCAGATATATCTTATATATCTTATATATCTTACAAATAAGATAAAGGAGAGAAACAATGGAAGAAATAGTAGAAATAGGAAAGGTAAGTTCCCGTGGACAAAATGCCATTCCTGCAGAAATGAGGAGAAAAAAGAAGCACAAAGAAGGACAGAAAGTACTCTA
>CAYJXC010000057.1:0-4532 GCA_964374075.1 Candidatus Woesearchaeota archaeon | reverse complement strand
GATCCTCACCCTGGAGGATCCGACCGGGCAGTATCGTGTTTTTTTGCATAAGGACGGGCCCTTGAAGGACATCATTCCGTATGTCACGCATGATGAAGTGATTGGCGTTACTGGATTTGTGAAAAACAATCTTTTGTTTGCGAATGCTCTCTTCTTCCCCGATGTGCCTTATGATCACAAAGGGAAAACGACACCTGATGACGTGCATGCCGCTTTCATTTCTGATGTGCATGTGGGAAGCAGATTATTTTTAGAGAAGGAATTCCTTTGCTTTATTGATTGGCTGAATGGCAAGGTGGGGAATGAAACACAACAAGCCCTTGCTAAGAAGGTGAAGTATTTGTTTGTGGTTGGAGATGTGGTGGATGGGGTGGGGGTGTATCCTGGACAAGAATCGGAATTGTCCCTTACTGATGTGTATGAGCAATACCGAAGGACGAAGGAGCTCTTGTCTTTGATTCGTGATGATATTTCTATCATTATGTGCCCTGGGAATCATGATTCTGTGAGGATTGCTGAACCGCAACCACGCGTGAATGAGTTTAGCGAAGCGCTGTTGGGATTGAAGAATCTGACGCTGGTGAGCAATCCTGCGATAGTGACTGTTCATCGAAGCGAACAGTGTGAGGGTGTGGATGTTTTGTTGTATCATGGATTTAGCTATGACTACTATGCTGCAAGCATTGAACCCATTCGTATTGGTGGGGCATATGACTGCGTTGATTTGATCATGAAATATCTCCTGCAGAAGCGCCATTTGGCTCCTGCCCATACCTCCACCCAGTATCTCCCCAGCGTGATGGAAGATCCCTTGCTCATTGAGAAGGTGCCTGATATTTTTGTTTCCGGGCACGTGCACAAGAGTGCTGTCAGTACTTACAATGGTGTGCTCTTAGTGGGATGCAGCTGCTGGCAAGCGAAGACAGGCTTTCAGGAGAAATTAGGGCACAATCCTGATCCTGGCCGCGTGCCGATTGTCAATCTCAAGACGCGCGATGTTACTGTTCTGAACTTTTGTGATGGTTTGGAGGTAGGGTAATGGAAAATTATTTTCTTGAGATTGAGCGTGATGTTATGAAGGCCTATGATTTGTGCCAGAAGGCACGCGCTACAGGGAAAGATCCTGCACGTGATGTCGAGGTGTTTCTAGCAAAAAATATGGCAGAACGCGTTGTTGGTTTGATCACCATTGTTTCGGACAAGATTAAAGACAGCGGCGTTGTTGAGAGGATTGCCCGCTTAGAAAAGGAGTATGGGGCGCAGGATTGGAGGGTAGCATTGACGATTGCCCTGGAAGTGGCGCAGGAGAAATTTTGCACTTTTTCTGACCGCCGAGAGGCGATGGAGGTTGGCATTCGCGTCGGCATTGCGTATATCACCAATGGGGTGGTGAGCAGCCCGCTGGAAGGATTCACGCGCCTAGAGATCAAGAAGAGGAGAGACGGAAAGGAGTACTTTGCCTTGTTTTTTTCTGGACCGATCCGCAGCGCTGGCGGCACTGGAGCGAGCGTTTCTGTGGTGATTGGGGATTATATTCGCCAGATGTGCGGCTATGCTCCTTATGATCCCACGCCTGAAGAAGTGAAGCATGTGGTTACTGAACTGTATGATTACCATGAGCGTGTCACGAATTTACAATATTTACCCAGCGAGGAAGAGATTGCGTTTATGGTACAGCATTTACCTGTGCAGATTGATGGAGAACCCAGCGAAAAGATTGAAGTGAGCAATTACAAAAGACTTGATCGCATTGCGAGCGATCGTCTTCGGGGAGGAGTGTGCTTGGTCTTCGGTGAGGGATTGTGCCAGAAGGCTACGAAGGTGCACAAGCAACTTGCGCGGTGGGGGAAACACTTTGGGCTGGAGGGGTGGACTTTCCTTGAGGAGTTCCTGAAGCTGCAATCGAAGATGAAGGCCCGAGCGATGACTGATGAACACACCTCTGCTGTCAAACCTGATTTTACGTTTGTCAAGGATCTTGTTGCTGGACGGCCGGTGTTCACTCATCCTTTGCGGAATGGTGGCTTTCGGCTGCGCTATGGACGAGCACGGAACACTGGACTGTCGGCACAGGCTATTCATCCTGCGACGATGGTGGTGCTGCAGAACTTTGTGGCTATAGGGACGCAGTTTAAGGTGGAGCGACCTGGCAAGAGCAGCGTGATTGCGAGCTGCACCTACCTTGAGGGGCCGATTGTGAAGCTGCAGGATGGCAGCGTGGTTGTCTTGCGAACGGTGGATGCTGCAAAAAAGGTATTGCCCCAGGTTGTGGAGGTGCTGTATCTTGGTGATTTGCTGATCAGCTATGGTGACTTCTTTAATCGAGGGCATTCTTTGGTTCCTGCTGGATACTGCGAGGAATGGTGGGCGCTGGAATTGGCGCAGGCAGTGCAGGGACGGGAGCTGGGAGATGATCGCCCATTGATTGAAGCGCTGATTGCTTTTCCCTTTACTGTCCTGTCTGGGAAGGATGCGCTGCGCTTGAGTCAGTTGTATGGTGTGTCGTTACATCCTCGCTTTACTTTTTATTGGACTTCTTTGGAACGGGAGGATCTTCCTTTACTGGTGCATTGGCTGCAGAGCGGAAGTTGCAGCGATGAGAAGATTGTGCTGCCTTATCGTGAAGGGCGCGAGAAAAGGGCTTTGGAACTGCTGGGGGTGGAGCATAGTGTGGTGGGAACGGAGTATGTGGTGATCACCGGGGATGCTTCTCTCCTCTTGCAGGAGTGCCTGAAGCATGTTGATGTGCAGAAGGATAGCATCTTGGAGATGTTGAATCCTGCGCTGAAGATTCGCGACAAGAATGGGACGTACATTGGCGCGCGGATGGGGCGACCAGAAAAGGCGAAGATGCGCAAACTGACTGGAAGCCCCCAAGTTCTCTTTCCTGTGGGTGATGAGGGGGGGAGGATGCGCTGTTTTCAGGATGCGCTGAAGAAAGGTTTTGTCCAGGCGCAATTTCCCCTCCTTTATTGCGAGAGATGTGAATGCACTACCCTTTATTTGAGCTGCGAGAGATGCGGGAAAGAAACACAACCACATTATTTTTGTTATTATTGCCATAAGGAGAGTGCCACTCCGTGCCATGATGTTGCTGTGCCTTACTCTGAACGAAGTATTGATATCAAGATGTACTTTGAGTCTGCTTTGTCCTTGCTGAACCTGAAACAGTATCCGGAACTGATCAAGGGTGTGCGCGGGACGAGCAATCTGGAACATATTCCTGAACATTTGGCAAAGGGCATTTTGCGAGCTGTGCATGGCTTGTACATCAATAAGGACGGAACGATTCGCTATGACATGACGGAGATGCCGCTGACACACTTCACACCCCAAGAGATTGGCACTTCTGTTGAGAAGCTGCGAGCACTAGGGTATGACCAGGACTATCACGGACAACCGTTAACCCATGAGGATCAGGTGGTGGAATTGAGGATACAAGATATTATTTTACCTGCTGCCCCTGAGAGCTTGGATGAGCCTTCGGATCATGTGTTCTTTCGTGTTGCAGGCTTTCTTGATGATCTGTTGGAGAAGGTGTATGGGTTGCCACGCTACTATCAGCTGAAACAGGCATCGGATTTGGTTGGACATTATGTGGTGGGATTGGCGCCTCACATCAGCGCTGGCGTTGTTGGCAGGATTATTGGCTTTAGCAAAACACAAGTGATTTTAGCGCATCCTTACTTTCACAGCATTGTGAGAAGGGATTGCGATGGGGATGAGATGGCGGTGATGCTGTTGCTTGATACTTTGTTGAATTTTTCAAGGAAGTACTTGCCGAACCATCGTGGGGCTACGCAAGACACTCCTCTTGTCTTGAGCAGCAGGATTATCCCGAAGGAAGTGGATGATATGATGTATGATATGGATGTGTGCTGGGCGTATCCATTAGAATTGTACGAAGGTGCGTTGCAGTACAAGAAGCCGTGGGAGGTGCAGATGCAGCAATTGAAACCGAGAATCGGAACTGATCAACAATATACGGGGTTTGGCTTTACTCATCCCGTGGATGATGTGAACTTTGGAGTGAGATGCAGTGCGTACAAGAGCATTCCGACAATGGAGGAGAAAGTGAAGGGACAACTGGACATTGCTGAGAAATTACGAGCAGTTGACCAGGATGATGTGGCACGACTGGTGATTGATCGGCACTTTATTCGCGATATCAAGGGGAATTTGAGGAAGTTTAGCACGCAGGAATTTCGCTGCGTGAAGTGCAATGAGAAGTACCGAAGACCGCCTTTGTTTGGCGCGTGCTTGAAATGCGAAGGTAATATTGTGTTTACGGTTGCAGAGGGAACCATTACCAAGTATTTAGAACCGAGCATCAGTTTGATTGAGAAATATCATTTACCGCCCTATCTTGTGCAATCTTTGTTGATCACCAAGGAGAGAGTGGAGAGCATCTTTGGGAGGGATAAGGAGAAACAGGAAGGTTTGGGGAAGTGGTTTTAGGTTGCTATTACTCTTTTTACCGGCGCTGTTGAAAATCTCATAAAATTCTAAGAGAAAGATTGTGGAGCGTAGCT
>CAYJXC010000056.1:0-4551 GCA_964374075.1 Candidatus Woesearchaeota archaeon | reverse complement strand
AATTACAATGTGACCATGAATCTGACCGTAAAGTATACTGCACCTCTCGCCAGCAATATGACCATGTACAGCTATGATGTGTTTAACATCAGCTCGCCTGATTTACGCATCGGCAAGAGCAGCTTCTATCGCCTTTTGTAACCATTGGTGAAGTAAAACAATACTTAATAAATCAACAGGAGCAACATCCCCTCATGAACTGGATGTTCATCTACAAACTTCTCTTAGGGGTGGGGGTTCTTGCTCTGCTGAGTTCGCTCTTTTTTCCCCTGATGTGGTTTCTGGTGCTGCTAAGTGTTGGGGTGCTGCTCTCCTGCTTTGCGCTGTTTGAGATGTATTTGCTGCACAACGACTATACGAGAGGAAAAAGATTGCCTGCCCTTCCTACCACTCCTCCAGGAACAACACGCGGAGTGAGTGATCTTACGTATCAGGAGACGCCTGTTCATGAAAAAATTGTTGCACGCGCGGTGCGCACCTCTCTGCCCTCTCCTGCTTCGTTGCGTCCTTCTTTGGTTTCGCGCTGCATTGCTTTCTTCTCCCAGCTCCGCACTTCTTTGTTGCCACCATCACGCCAACGAGAAGAGGTTGCTGTTGCCAGCATTAAAGGAAGGGAACTCCCCTCTCCGAAGAAGAAAACACACGATGATATTCTGGTGATTGCTGAGACGAGCGGTGATGAACAATCAAAGCTTGCTTTGCTGAAAAAGTTTCTTCATGAATCCCTGCGGCGAGGATTTACCGAAGAGAAGATTCGCGAAGCAGCAGTGCAGGCACATTGGCCAGCTGAGCTGTTTGATCAGACCTATCGAGCCGTGGTCTGGCAGCGCAAGAAGAAGAGACTCTTGATCTCGTCGCTGGTCTTCTTGGGATCTCTGGTGTACATGGTGGTACTGACTGTCCGAGGCTTATTTTTGGTGCCTTACTGGATCGTGCTGCTGAAGCACGCGTCTGCTCCTGTGTACCTTGGGTTGTCGTTGGTGGTGCTGGCTGTGGCAACATACTTCAGTGTTCACCTTAAGAAAATATTAAAAAGGAGAAGCCTTGTTTCCCAGGTGGTCGAAGAGCAGCATGTCGAGCAGATCAAGACTGCCCTGGAGCATTATGAAGGGCAGTACGAGACTGACCTGGACAAGCTCTACGCCCTCGTGCAAGAGCGCGGCGCACTGAAGGTGAATGAGGTGGCACACGCCTTTAACATTTCCAAAGAAGAGGCTGAGGAATGGGGAAAAATTCTCCGCGACCAGAATCTTGTTGAGGTGTATTACCCCACGGTGGGGGACATGGAGATACGATGGAAAAAATCGAAGAGTATCGCGTGAAGGTTGATGAGATTGAGGTGACTGTCGCCATTATGGGCGGCACGGGACAGACGCATCTGTACCATGTTAACATACCGCAGATTGCCCCTGCTACCAAGGCCTTGCTGGAGAATATCAAGCACGGGTTGATTCGCGAGGTGGTGGTCAGCACCACAGAAATTCTTGACCCGAAGGCAGTCCACGTGATGAAGAAAAAGTTCAGCGACCGCGCTGAGCAATTGCTGAAGACAAAAATCCCCACCATTTCACCGCAAACCGTGCAACTGCTGATCAATGTGCTGATGCAGGAGATGCTTGGGCTTGGAGACATTGAGTACTTGACTGCCGACGAGAACCTGGAAGAGGTGGTGATCACGTCCTCGAAAGAGCCTGTCCGCGTGTACCACAAACGCTACGGGTGGCTGGAAACGAATATTCAACTGGCGAGTGAGGAGCAGATCCTGAACTATTCCAACATCATTGGCAGGCGTGTCGGGAGACAAATTACCACCCTCAATCCGTTGCTCGATGCGCATTTGCTGACTGGAGACCGCGCGAATGCGGTGCTGTTTCCCATTTCCACCAAAGGCCATACGATCACCATTCGAAAATTTGCCCGCGATCCGTGGACGATGACGGACCTGATTGCGAATAATACCTGCAACGCACGCGTGCTGGCACTGATTTGGCTGGCCATGCAGTACGAGATGAACATCCTGATTAGTGGTGGCACAGCTTCCGGGAAGACTTCGTTCCTGAATGTGCTGATGCCATTTATTCCGCCGAACCACCGCATTGTCAGCATTGAAGACAGTGTCCATCCCTCGTCAGCCATTCTCTACAGAGAAAATAATATCATCACAAGGAGCACAATTGGTCAGCTAGTTGATGCAAAATTAAGCCAGGGTATGATAAAATTGAATGATGGAACTGAAATACATCCTGACCCTCACATCGAGATCTTTTCTGTTACCAAAGAAGGAAAAGTACAATTAACCAAACCTTCATCGTTACTACGCCATAAAGTAAACAAAGACCTGTACACCATTACGCTGGCAAGCGGCAAGCAAATCAAAGTTACTGGTGATCATTCTCTTTTCTCTTTAGTCAACAATACATTAACTGCTATACCATGCCACACCATCAAAGAAGGTGATCTATTGGCAACGCCACGCCATCTTATTGCTCCAGGCCAGCATATACTGTTTGATCTTGAAAACTATCTTCCATCGTTTTCTAACTTTCAATTAGAAGGACCTGGTCTTCACGCTCTGTTAAAAGCGCATAAAAACATGCTCCTCCAACATAAATCAAAAGCACAGGTAACTAGCTACATAAAAAAGAACCGCCTTCCAATCTCACTATTCTTGAAGTTGCACATGAAGTTGTATCCCGAATCCAAAGAAGACATCTCTATCATGCCCCTACGTTCTTCACGCCATGGAAGAATAAAAATTCCCTTGCTCATGGAGATTGATAATGATCTGGCTTGCTTGGTGGGATTCTGGCTTGCGGACGGATCGTATGATAAAAATTCCATTATCTTCAGCGTGGCTAACGAGCAGTGTAATAACATCGTGCAGCGAGTTGCAGCTCAACTCGGCACACAAGCTCACTTTCATAGCGATGGCGTTTCCTTGATGATCCATTCAGCAGCATTTAAAAGATTCTTTGAAAAGGTGCTCCACTTGCAGGGGAATGCGTACACAAAAGACATTCCCTCTTGGGTTTACGGCCTAGAAAGAGAAAAAATAGAATGGCTTCTGCGGGGATATATGAGCGGTGATGGATGGCCACGAGAGAATGACATCTGCGTGGGAAGCTGTTCACCATCACTTCTTGAAGGTGTGCAAACGCTCTTCATAAGGTTGGGAATTCTCTTCAGGCGAAGCCATTATCAATACAAAGACAACACTTACGAGGGATTCATTTCAGGATCACCATTCTTAAAGAAATTCTTAGAGATGGGCGGATTTATTCAGGATGATAAAAATGAAAAGTTGCAGCACACCATCAAAAAGTCTACAAAAGCAGTAACAGATATTATTCCTCTCTCCAAGACAACATACTTACCCCTAAAACATGCTTTGGGTGAACAGTTCAAAAAATCACTGCAGTACACCAGTTGGAAGAGTTGGCATGGACAATATACAAAGAGCCACATCGGGTATTCTTATCTTCAACGCTTGATCACAACATTTTTACCACTAGAAACTATGGCAGTTATCCCTCCAGAGGTCCAAGAGGCAGTCTCCTTAGCCTCACATGATCTGTTCTGGGATAAAGTCATCAGCATCACAAAAGAGCCTTACCATGGATATGTCTACGACATCTCCGTGCCAGAACAAGAGAATTTTGTGTGCAATAACATCCTATGCCATAACACCCGAGAGCTTTTGCTCCCCCGCTTCCTGTACTGGTGCCCGTTGACGATACGACAACCGAATCCTGAGGGGAAAGGAGAGGTCACCATGCTTAATCTCCTGGTGAATGCGCTGCGCATGCGTCCTGATAGAATCATCCTGGGGGAGATGCGCAAGAAGGACCAGGCTGAGGTCTTGTTCGAGGCGATGCACACTGGTCATAGTGTGTATGCGACGGTGCATGCTGACAGCCTTGCTGAAACGATCCAGCGCTTGATCAATCCGCCGATTGAAGTGCCGACGAACTTGCTGGTGGGCGTGAACTTGAATGTGGTGATGTTCCGAGACCGCAGGAAAGGGATTCGGCGGGTGTACCAGGTGGGAGAGTTTATCCCCTCCACTGAGGAGGGTGTCGGCGGAGTCAGACCCAATATTTTGTACCGATGGAGGCCGGTTGAGGATGATATTGTGGAGCACTCCTCCTCCCTGCGCTTGTATGACGAGCTGAGCAGACACACCGGCATGACGCTGATGCAGATTGAGAGTGATCTGAAGAAGAAACAGAACATTTTGCAATGGATGGCAAAGAATAGTATTCGCCACGTGGACAAGGTTGGAGAGATCATGAAGCAGTATTACATTGACGCTGATTCAGTGCTTGAACTGAGCGGAGAGCGGAGCACTGATTAAACTCTTTAAGGGAGAACCTTTATAAACATTTGAAGGTTGTGGACAAGGAGAGAGGTGACTGTCTTGTTTAAAATCCCTTTTTCCCTTCTTCCCCAGCGCGTTCTCTATAGATTTTCCCATCACTACCTTGGCATGGCACAAAAAATCCAGACGAATTATCCCAACATCGAGGTCTACCTCAACCAAGCAGAAACGAA
>CAYJXC010000055.1:0-4573 GCA_964374075.1 Candidatus Woesearchaeota archaeon | reverse complement strand
ACAAATCGGCTCCCCTGCAGTCCCCTATCTCATCCCTCTTCTCCAAGACCCCAATACCTACACTGACGTAAAAGAGTATATCTTGCCCTTTCTTGATCAGTCTATGGAAAGTTTCATAGGCAGGGAAGACAGCCGGCAACTTCTGGCAGAACTCCTCGGTGCGGTAGATAAGTATGACATGGAAAAATACCCAAACCTCAAGTATGCAATAGCTTATGCGCGCATGCTCGAAGGGAAAACACCAACAGGTAATGACCTCAAACCTTATGGACTATCAAAAAGTGAGGCCTTTCCACACCAAGAAACGCTCGAGAAGATATTAAGCCACACAGACGACGCTAATCCCAAGCGGCTCCTGGTCATTCACAACATCAAGGATGGCCAGGGCGACGAGCTCATTCGCATGGTTCCATTGATCCAAAGCCTCATCGATCGTTTCCCTAAACTGGAAATAGATATCTACACAGGGCGGCCCTACCTTTACGAACCCAGCAGCACTGTCAGTATCGCCTGGCTTCCATTATCCATGTCAAGCCAAGAAGGACAGGAATTTGTCAAAGAGACGCAGTTGGAAGGAAATCATGGCTACACCATGATCATCGATCATCACGATGAGGTTCTGACTTACAACGAAAAATTGGAAAGCATCGTCAGGGATGCATATCAACCGCCGATCCTCATCACAACAACCAAGTCGAACGATGATTTCATCTTCGAAAAGGTGCAAATAGGGGATCAAGAACTTATCATGGATTATAAGACATCTGCTCCAAACGTCTACACTCCAGTGGCACGCCTTGCAGCAGAGCTCGGGCTTCCTCTCAGGGTAGGAATGCAGCAGCCAAGAGGCAGATCCCTGATTCTTGGAGAAGGAAGCGCAGAGGCAGATGCGTGGTGGGAGCAATATATAGAGCAGCAGAACAAGGAGAAGAGGAAAGTCATCTTCTTCAATCCCTTTGGCGGGCAAAGTGTATATAAGGGATATTCACAAGATGAAGTGCAGTCCAAACTGGTGCCGGACATAGAAGATCTTATCGATGCAGGTTACTTTGTCATCATTTCTCCAAACGATCGACCATGGGGAACAACAGGGGTAGCGCGTCTAGTGCTGAATGAGGTGCCGGAACAGAAGAGGAAATACATCCAGATTGCTCCCTCTCCATCAACAAAGCTTTCTTTGACAGTGGAAGAAAAACAAATGACAGTTGATGGCGGCAGGCTCATCAAGCATCTCGTCGCAAAGTCAGATCACGTAGTCACAGTCGAGGGAGGTATGATGCATCTTGCGTATAACCTTGGCAAGGAGTTTACGCTCGTTCTAAAACCTAGTGCTGGCCCGTCAAAATGGATACCATCAACGCGATCAGAAGAACAGGAAGTCCTTCCTGTAAGGTACACACCGCAAGATATCCGGCAAAGCGTCGGAAGAGAAACAGAACAGCCAGCCGCGTCAAAAATCTCCCTGGAGCTTCCCCTCATCTCAGAACAAATACTCCAACAGTCCCCCCTCGCAAATACCATTCTCCAAGAATCACAAATGACAGTAGCACACGTTAATCGCGAAGAAGTAGAAGCAATTGCGTCACAATTCGGGGTAACAGTACGAGGAGAAGAGGGCGGATGGCTACTAGAGTCTGCACTTGCACGACCTCAAAGTTCCATGTTCGGTCAGGAAGCATACCCAACCCTCGAAGAAAAGGCAGCAGCGCTCCTTGAATCTTTAGTCCTCAACCATCCCTTCACCGATGCAAACAAGAGAACAGCAGCACAAGCCATCATGCTCTTCTACCAAAAAAACAGCAAAGAACCCCCACTTACCGAACAGGAGTTACTGGATCTTGCAGAGAAGATTGCAGCAGGCGAAGTAAGAAAAGTAGAAAACATCAAGGCATATCTAACTCCTCTTATTGAGCAAGCCGCTGCATAAGGTCGGGATGTTCTTTCCCAAAGGAAAATAAGTCATTCTTCCACGATTGGATCACATAAGGATGCATCTTTGCAATGAATGTGTCGACATGAACAGTACCCGCGCCCGCAGCAAGAGTAAGATGATACAACGCATCTTCAAACTCTTCTTCTGATTGTCCATGACGTGAAGCATAATCATAATGGTTTTTTCGTAAGAACGCAGCACCAATGACGAGGGACGCTCTCTTGTTCCCATCAACAAATGGATGGTTCCGCGTGATGCGGTAGTGTAAGCTTATACCCCGCGCTCTGGGAGATTCAGGTATACGATCCTGCGCTCTTCCAGCATACCATAAGAGATAATCGAGCGATGATTGCTCTCTAAGAAGAAAAGATCCATCTAAACCGCGAAGAACCTCATCAAGTGTCAATGGTTGGGGAGACTCCACAGCAAGAAGCTCCAACTCCTCTGGCCAATACCATCCAAGAAGATCTCGAGGTGGTTCCATTTCCCGATGTTTCCACACCTGAATCGGTGGTTGCCGAGAGCGGTTATGAAAATCAAAAAAGTAGACTGATCCAACCTCTCCCACAGCTGCGAGCTTGGAGACTAAGACTCGAGAGTAACCATGTTCCAAACATCTCCAAAAATCATAGGAAGAGGGTATATTCATGCGAACACCCACCAATCCTCTTTTTATAAATCTTTCTTTTTTAACCACTGGTAAGTAATCGTATAACCCTTTTATAACTAAAGGGCTAAAAAATATGATGCAATCATCATTCAAAAAGAAGATTATCAATATCATCCGCACCTACCGTAAGCAGGGGTATACAGTCTCCCAGATAAGATCAATCCTCGAAAAACAAGGTTATCCCCAGCACCTCACCGAAGAATTCCTCGCAAAGGCAGAACATCCTATAAAGAATGAGAAAATCATCATCGCCATTCTCATCATTGTTATCACCATAGCTGTCATCCCTCTCGTCTACTGGTTCTTACCGAAAGGGCAATCATGCACGGACATTTCTTGTTTTTTGAAAGCAGCAAATGAATGTGGAAAAGCATCATTAAAACAAGATGTTAAGGGAACTATTTTTGAATTGCAAACAAACAATTGCCAATTCAGCAAGAAAGTGCTCAAGATTGCAGCTGAGGAGCCTCAAGAAATCAACAACATCCTCAAAGGAACATCCATGACCTGTTCTTTCGCAAAAGAAGCATTTCCAGAAGATCTTGTCACCACGCTTTCAAAAACATTGGAGCAGTGTGATGGTTCCTTAAAAGAAGCAATACAACATATCCAAACATCATTGGCAGTATGAAATACAAAATATTAATTAGACGAATAGGGGCGCACATCATTGATGCCATTGTTATACTTATTGCATTGAGCATAGTCAATGCCGCGGGTAAGTTTTTTATCCCTCTAAAAATAATGTTTACAGCTATTTTTTATCTTGCTGTCCTTCTTTATTTTATAATATTAGAGGAAAAAACAGGCCAAACAGTTGGAAAAAGGATAATGTGCATACGGGTAATATCGGTCGAAGGCAAGAGAATAACTTGGAAACAATCGATCATCCGCAACCTTTTGAGAGCGATCGATAGTTTGCCATTTTTCTACATAACCGGAATAATCTGTATATGCATTAGCAAAAAACAGCAAAGAATTGGCGATATAGCTGCCAACACAAAAGTGGTTCAAGTAGAGTGATTAAACGCTAATTCTCAAGAAATCATGCGCCATCGCAACATTCTTGAAGTGCTCTTTTGCCTCTTTCTCAAGCTCTTCAATAGAATTGTATCTCTGGCTGAAATGCGTCAGCACGAGTTGTTTCACCTTTGCCTTCCTTGCTAGTTTTCCCGCATCATCAGTCATATGACAGAACTCTTTTGCCTTTTTCTGCAATGATCTGTTGAAGGTCGCCTCGCAAATCAGTACATCAGCATGGTGGGAAGCCTTCAGGCAGGATGGATCCATCTTCGTGTCTAGTATTATTGCTGCCTTTTTCCCTTCTAAAGATATGTCGCTTCCTTTGCATGGATGCTCTTGCCCCTAAACATGATGGATTTTCCCTCCTGCAGTTTTCTAATCAATGGCCCTTCTGGGACTCCATGCGCCTTCAGGTAGTCCATCCTGATCTTTCTCCTGGGTTTTTCTTCAAATGTATATGCAACACATGGAATGCCTTCACAATATCATGCGCAAGAATCTTGATTTTTTGCCGCAGGAAAAAGGCATCAGTGAGTTTTTTCAGGAAAGTTTTTGTGCCCTTCGGTCCATAAATCTCAATGATTTTCTGTTCCTTGTGCTTCGCCATGTTCTCCAGTAATCCTGGCAGCCCAAAGAAATGATCACCATGCCAGTGAGAAAGAAAAATCTTGGTAATCCTCGCAGCTGATAAATCAGCAATTCTCAGCTGTCGTTGCGTTCCTTCCCCGCAGTCAAACAGGAGAAACTCCCCCAAGTAGCGCAAAGCTATCGCAGTTTGCGCCCGCTCCTTGGTGGGCATCATGCTTCCTGTTCCTAAAAAGATGAGTTCCATACTGTGGCAGATGAGGCAAGGTTTATAAATAGTTTGTGCTGCAACGGTTATGATGGCAAAGAAGAAAGCCTCGGCAGCAGACGCTGAAACCGAATCTAAGCAGGCAAAGGTAGAA
>CAYJXC010000054.1:0-4622 GCA_964374075.1 Candidatus Woesearchaeota archaeon | reverse complement strand
GAGAAGAGAATTGCATGGTGGATAGCTATCCACCATTACTTAACTTAACAGAACCTCTTTTTACCCCTTTCATCGTATGTGTTTAGCTGTTTTTGAAACGAAGCTCATTTTAGCCTTATTTTTTCACTTTCTTAAAAGTTTTCAGTGGAACGGAGGTTAAATTTGCCTCTGATCGGGGGAGCTAAACACGTATCTTTCATCCATAGTTTTATAAATGTTGTTTCCTTTACCACTTTTCCATGAAGACGACATGGTGCAGTGACCTCCTCTTTGTACTCTTGTGTCTTGTGCTTGCGGCGCTTCCTGCGTCAGCAACGCTGTCTATTGGCGAATCAGAGTTAACCTTTGGTGGAAGTTCACAGGACAAGATTACCAGCATAGGAGAGTCTGTCACGTTAACGAAGAGTTTTAGCTTAAGTGCCAGCCCGAATGGGTATGACAATTTGCAGTGGTCGTTTACACCGCAGAACAATTTTCCACAAGGTAATATCGTCTTAGTGGGACTTGGGCAGAGCATCAATGGATCAAATGGATCACAATCCCTTTCTATTACGGTCAATCTGACCATTCCTCGTGATTTTGATGCTGTCAATAGTGGCTTGGAGGAAACTGATTTTGATATTGGCACTCTCACAGTCACCGGAATCAACACTACGATTGTTCCTCCTGACCAAGGTCAAGACACCTTGCCTTTGAAACTGCAGGTGGACAATGAGATTACCCTGGAGAAGATTGAGCTGAAGCGAGAAGATGGGAGTGTGAGCGATGTGACCTCTAGCTCCACGGTGGAGGTGCAAGCGAATCAGGATGTGGAATTTATTTTTTACGTGAAGAACACTTTCAGCAACGGCACCAACGTCGAGTTTAGCGATGGAGAAATTCGCATGGATATTGAGGATGTGGATGATGATTCTGCTACCTTCTCGAATGTTGACCCTGGAGAGACGAAGAGCAAGGAGATCAGCTTTACCCTTGATGAGGATGAATTGGGAAATTTTGATGTTGTGGTGGAGATTGAGGCAACGGATGAGTTTGGGGGGTTGCATGGATTGAAGAAAGAATTTACATTGGATGTGAATCCTGCTCCCCAACAACCTGCGGACAGCGATGGAGATGGGATTTCGGATACACAGGACCAGTGTGGTAATACTCCCCCCTATTGCACGGTGAATGGACAGGGTTGTCCGTTGGATAAGGATAGCGATGGGATCTGCGATGCGATTGATACGATTGATAACACTGCGATCATCCCTGCGCCAGCCCCACAACAAGGGCAGAATACTGCATCGCCAGTGAAAAAAACAACGACGAACACAACCAGCACGTCGACAGGAAGCAAAAAGAAAGTTGATGAGGGAACACTGTTCTTGACCTTCTTTATTGGGTTTGTTGCCGGCGCATTGATTGCGAGCGGATTCTTTTTCTTCTTGCGCTCACCATGATGCAGAGAGAATCCTTTCTCGAGAACATTGTCCTTTCTTGTATTGACCACCAAAAAACTCTCGCCATGGGCGTGGGTGCCTTCAGTTTTCTGTATCCTTACCACACCGGAGAGTGGGAACCTTCGTTCTGGACGAGTGCTACTCCTGCGTACCTGACGTATTTGACCTTGGGAAGCATCAGAGAGCATTTGTTTTCGCGCGATTATCGTGATCTGAGGACTGATTCTCTTGCGGAGCGTACCAGGAGGTATGTGTTTGACCACATCAAACCCCTCACCATCGTGAGTGGTGCTGCTCTTGCCAGTTTATATTATGTTCTTGCCTCACCGCAAGGAAAGTTTGTTGAGGAGCATCCACCGCGCTTGATTGGAGAATATGCAACGCAGATTGTGTGGCCTGCTGCGATGGCGGTGAATCAGATCACGTTGTCCTTGTTCAAACAGCACCACCGTATGATGCAGTCTCTTCGCGCCTGGAAAGAGAGACAGCTGTTGAATGAGGAGCAACATACCTTTGCTGAGCGTGCTGCGCGCGGATGGAACTTCTTGTTTGAACATCCATTTGCTGTTGGGTTGATAGTGGGTGGATATCATCTTTTCCGCCAGTGTCCTGAAGGAGGAGCGTTTCCACTGTGGGACAAAGTAGAATGCGGTCTTCGAACAACATATGCTACCGCACTCGGTGCATTTGGGACTGCTTTGGTTGGTGGACTTTTACACAGCAGCGGTCTTGCTTATTACAAAAATGCATTCCTTGCTCACGCCTATCGCTTCATAGAGAAAAGGAAGGATGCTGTTGCGAGCTTGGAGAAAACGTTGGCATTGCCAACCTCGCACGCGATGATGATTGAACGACGCTTGGCATTGGCAGATGTGCTGCTGGACAATGGCGATGAACAAAAAGCTATGAAGTATTATCGTGAGGCTGCGATCTTATTTTCGCATCCAGAAAATCAAAGACTTGCTTCTCCTGATCTTCTCCAACACCTCCTTTTCAGACGACACATCTCTCTGGAGCATCGATTTGAGCAGATTGCTGAATCTTCTCATGAGGTGATGGAATATAGCCCATCACCGCGGTCTCGGCATTGTTTTGTGTTTAAGCGAAGTGAAGATCATCACTCATTGGAACGAGAGTATTACCTTCATCGGACGTTGGAGACATTGGTTGCAGAGAATGGATTACTCGTGAAACCTCCTCTTTCTCTTGCCTGTTTTCACGCACCGGACAAAAAAACGTATCATGTTATGCTTCGCACTCATGCTCCTTCCGTTGGTGCTGTTTTTCGACCTCTCTTCAAGAAGTTTTATGCTGGATCACAGAAAGCACACGAACGCATTGTTGAGCTTACTCACCATGTCGTTACTGACTTAGCCCAACTTCATGGTGCGATAACTCCGCACCTTCAACGCGATGAGCGAGGATTCTTCTTCCCTTGTGCGGAAGCACCTTCTGCCCGTGTTGATGTACCTGTTTGGCAGTATAAAGATTATTTTGTTGATCGCGTGATTCGCGGAAAGCCTTCCGACCATCATCCGCGTTTAGGGCCTCTTGGTTATCGAGAGAGACTCTTTCCTGTTGTTGATAACTTTGTTGAAGCTGCACATGATCTCTTTTCTCCCTTACAGCGTTATAGCGTCTTCTTTACCCATGGTGATACTGCCTGCCGTCATTTCCTCCTTGATCACACCCTTCTTGACTTTGAACGAGCTGCTGTTGGAAATCCCTTTGTTGATCTTGCACAGTTTTTCCATGAGACGGGGCTTCCCCCACCTCAATTTTTACCCACTTACCTAACGGTGCTTCAACGAGAAGGTGGTTTCCAGCTTCCCGATGCAGAAGAACAGATGAAACTTGCTTATCTCTATCATTCCTTTTGTCGACTAGGAAGTAGTGCTGGGCATCTTCCACGAGGGATAGTGAAGGGAATACGACGACGCTATCTTCGTCAGAAGTTTGGAGAGGATATGTTCATTCTTTTCACTGTACTCGACGAGTTCCACATGGAGGATGTGAAAAGGAAATTTATTGATGCGCTTGCTTTTTCTGGATTACGCTCTTCTCCTTATCTTGAGTATGACCAGCTGATGTTGGAGGCGAGAAAGAGATATTAGATTTTCTCCACACCAAGTGTCAGTTCTATATCCTTGTAAATCTGTGCAATGGAGAGCAACTGGTGAAGAAGGGGAAACTCTTCCCTCTTTATTTTTTCATTGAGGTGTGTCCCTCTTTCCTCTATAGCATCTCTTTTCTTTTTTAATTCCATTATCTTCTCTTGATCTGGTTTGTAGTAGACCTGCATAAGATTATGGTAGTGCTGAATCATTTCTTTAAATAAGCTCTCGAGTTCTTTGCTTAGGATGATCTTCCTTTCTTTTGCTTTGTGACAAAGGTCACGATAGCGATCGGCAATGTTTTCCAAACACAGTAAGGTGGTATGCAACGGGATATTATCTTCTGTACCGTTTCCACTTTTATGAAGAATGCGGTACATCAGGTTGATGAGTCTATCATTTGTTTTTTCTATGGTAGCTACTTCTGCTAATCCTTCATAGTCTTGTTTCTGAAGATGGGCAAGACTTTCTTCTGCCATCATGGCGTTCATAAGGAAAATCTTTCGCAAAATTGCATCACCCTCTTTCTCTATTGTTTCTGCAACATTGCGAATGATGCAATATTTCTTGCCCTGTTCAATCATTTCAAATCCAACATATGCCTCGAGCTTTCTCTTGATATCGTCACTCTCTAATCCTTCGTCGCAGATAATCTTTACTTCGGTGAACCCACGATGATACAGAGAGCGAAGATAGCGTTTCAGAAGCTGGTCTTTCTTGTGGAGATGGATTTCTGCCTTTTCGAGGGGTGATACATCTGCGGGATGGATAATAAGCTTGCCGTCTTTGTCTTCCACATCCAGTTCCTGACCTTTTTCAATATGGTGGTGTTTGACCCATTTGCTGGGAAGGCTCACCATTAAGGTGCTGGGGCCGATGCGCGCGACTTTTCTCTTCATGCATTTCTGAATGTTGTTGGCTTTTATAAGGATTTCTAAAGTTATAATATTATAATGTATTATTATAATATAAGGATAAGATATATATAAAATATTCGGAAAGGACATTATAATTCCGGAAGCACCGGAAAAGGAGGGATTATTATGCTGAAACCCAAAAAGAAGGA
>CAYJXC010000053.1:2137-4630 GCA_964374075.1 Candidatus Woesearchaeota archaeon | reverse complement strand
GTCTACCATGCCCTCAGAAAAATCCACGGGGTCAGTTTCTCCTTCTCGCATGCCATCTGCAACACGCTCGGCCTGAACAAAGCGCAAAAGATTGGCGAGCTCTCCGAGCAGCAGCTCAAGCAGATTGAAGACATGATCAAGAATCCCGCCACCCTCCCCCCCTACATCTACAACAGGCAGAAAGATCCGGCAACAGGCAAGCATCTGCACGTCATAGGAACCGATCTCAAGCTCCAAAAGGAATTCGACATTCGCTTGATGAAAAAGATCAAGTCCTACAAGGGCATGCGCCACGCATATGGCTTGCCCGTGCGCGGTCAGCGCACCCGCGGCAACTTCAGAACAGGTGCCACCGTGGGAGTGATGAAGAAAGCAGCGAAGATCGCAGCTGCGAAAGCAGCCACAGAGGAGAAGAAGAAGTAGCATGGGAGATCCGCGCAAGCACCGCAAGAAGTTTGAACGCCCGCCACACCCCTGGCAGGGTGCACGCATCGAAAAGGAAAAAGAGCTGGTGAAGAAGTATGGCCTGACCAGAAAAAAAGAGATCTGGAAGAGTGAATCCATGCTCCGTGAGTTCAAGCGTCAAGCCAAAAGCCTCATTATCCGCACCGATCCGCAATCAAAGAAAGAGGAGGGGCTGCTGTTGAAGAAGATGTACAACCTCAGTTTGTTAGAGCAAAACGCAAAGCTGGAAAATATTCTTGATCTGGATGTGACCAATATTCTTGACCGGCGATTGCAAACCGTGGTGCGCACCAAAGGGCTGGCTCACACACTCAAGCAAGCACGCCAGTTCGTCGTCCACCGCCATATTCTCGTCAGCGGAAAGAAAGTCACCGTCCCCTCCTATCTGGTGAAGCGCCACGAAGAGGAGAAGCTGGCATTCGATCCGCACTCCGCTCTGCACGGCAGCGATCATCCAGAACGCATCATCAAGAAAGAACCAGCAAAGGAAACACCCAAGCCAGCAGAAGAAAAGGCAGTAAAACAACCCGTAGTCATCGAGGCAACAGCATGAACAAAGACGCCACGCGCTGGGGCATTGCCTACATCTACGCCAGCTACAACAACACGATCATTCATATTACAGATATCACCGGAAGTGAAACCATCAGCAAAGCCTCTGGCGGGATGGTGGTGAAAGCCCACCGCTTGGAAGCATCGCCAACAGCAGCGATGAACGCAGCCAAGCTCGCAGCAGAAGCAGCAAAGGAAGCTGGCATCAACGCACTCCATGTGCGCATCCGCGCACCCGGCGGTCACAATGGTCCCAACTCTCCAGGACCAGGCGCACAGGCAGCCATTCGTGCACTCTCGCGCTCAGGTCTCAAAATCGGTATCATCGAGGATGTGACTGCAGTCCCCACAGACGGCGCCAAGAAAAAGGGTGGAAAGCGAGGAAGGCGAGTATGAAACTGAAAGTCATCGACAAAGACAAGCTCGCCATGACCTTCATCCTCGAAGGCATCACCGAAGCCATTGCCAACACGATACGCAGGTTAGTCATCAATGAAGTGCCCACGCTCGCGATTGAAGATGTCGCCATCCAAAAAAACAGCTCCGCCATGTATGATGAGATGCTGACTCACCGCCTCGGCTTGATTCCTCTGAAAACAGATCTCAAATCCTACAAGACCAAAGAGGAATGCCCTTGCAAGGGAAAGGGCTGCGCGCAATGCACCTTGACCATGTCCATAAAAGCAAAAGGCCCAGCTACAGTGTATTCCTCTCAGCTCGAAAGCAAAGACCACAAAGTGACGCCTGCCCATGATCATATTCCCATCGTCAAGCTCATAAAAAATCAAGAAATCAAGCTCGAAGCAACAGCCATCCTCGGCAAAGGCAAGCACCATATGAAATTTGCTCCAGCACTCATCTATTATCGCGGCTATCCCACTATTACCATCGAAAAGCGTTCAGGCATCAAGAAATGCATCGAATCATGCGACAACAATCTCGTCGAGAAAGGAAACCACCTCGTCATCAAGGATCTCAAAAAATGGAATGACGCCTCTGAAGAAATGTGTGAGAAGAATGGGATGAACGTGGAAGCAAGCAAGGAAGACTTCATCTTCTCGATAGAGTCCTGGGGCCAATTGCAGCCAAAGGAAATGCTGCTGAAAGCGCTCGACATCTACGACGACAAGCTTGATGAATTTGCCAAGCTCGTGAAGAAGCTGTAACCAGAGAATTTATAAAGAAAATAACTCGAATTCTCAGAATGCAGCGCGGGGGTGCCGGAGCGGTCAAACGGGCTAGAGTGAAACCACGGCCAACCTAAGGAGCTAGTGGCTTAGTGCCTACCTAGGTTCAAATCCTAGCCCCCGCATTCCTTCCCATGGTGTTCAACCTTTCGCAGCTTGATCTTGCCGAAAAGATCCAATTGATCATTTCGTATATGCTGCGTGCAACCCTCATCGCTGCCGTCATCGGTGCAGCATTCAAGGAAAACTGGATCACCTTTTTCATGGCATTCTTCGCGCTCATCCTGAC
>CAYJXC010000053.1:1387-2127 GCA_964374075.1 Candidatus Woesearchaeota archaeon | reverse complement strand
GACCTTCCTCCCTTCCCTCATCGAGCGAAACTATAAGATCTATCTCCCCATCGAATTCGAGTTCATGGTCACGATCTTCATCTACGCTTCTCTGTTTCTCGGGGAAGTGCACAAGTACTACACAAAATTCTGGTGGTGGGATCTCATCCTCCACAGCACGGCAGGCATCACCTTCGGTTTTCTTGGTTTTTTCATCATGTACATTCTCCATCGCGAAAAGAAGATTGCCACAAGCCCCATCCTCATCGCTCTCTTCTCCTTCTCCTTCGCCGTGGCCATCGGAAGCATCTGGGAGATCTTTGAGTTCTCCATGGACAATGTGTTCGCACTGAACATGCAGAAATCAGGGCTGAGAGATACGATGTGGGACATGATGGTCAACAGCGGCGGCGCACTGATCACTGCAGTTCTTGGTTATTTCTATGTCAAGGGCGGTGATGCTCTCCTGTTCAACAGAGTGATGGCACGTCTCATCAAGAGAAATCCTCGCCTCTTCAAGCGTAGCGCAATCCACAACAGAAACCTTTAAAAACGATCCACCAAACGCTCTGATCACTCTGCGAGCTCACGCGACAGAAGTAGAGTTCACGTGTTCTGCAGAGAATGCTCATGAAGAAAACAGGTCCAACCAATCCAGCGCTCCAGAAGCTCATTCAAGAATTGAAGGAAGCGAGCAGGAAGAACAAGGCAGCGATCTGGAGAGCAGTGGCTGACGAACTGGAAAAGCCAACGCGGCAACG
>CAYJXC010000053.1:0-1377 GCA_964374075.1 Candidatus Woesearchaeota archaeon | reverse complement strand
CCAACGACACGATCATCGTTCCTGGCACAGTCCTCGGCGCCGGAGAAATGGATCACAAAGTCAGGGTGGCAGCCTGGCAGTTCTCTGCATCTGCGCGGCAGAAAGTCACTCCCCTGCCCATTCTCCAGCTCATCAGGGAAAATCCCAAAGGCAAAGACGTGAGGATCATCGGATGATCATCGACGCAAAGAACATGATCCTGGGAAGATTGGCAAGTTATGTAGCAAAGCAAGCCTTGAAAGGAGAGCAGATAGATGTTATCAATGCAGAACACGCAGTCATCACCGGTTCAAAGAAGAACATCCTCGATCGCTACAAACAAAAGCGTGACCGTGGTCACCCCTACAGTGGCCCCTTCTTCCAAAGAAGGGAAGATCGTTTATTAAAAAAAACTATCATCGGCATGCTTCCCCGCAAGCGTCCAAAAGGACGGCAAGCAGTCAAGCGTATCAAGTGTTACCTCAGCATCCCTCCGCAATGCAAAGGAAAACAAGCACTCTCTCTCGACAAGAACAACATTCTCCACACCAAAAACGTTAAATATATCACCTTGCAGGAACTCTGTGGATTGTTGGGAAAGAAAACATGATCACGAAGCCCATGGTCGTCTCAGGAAAGAGAAAGCGTGCCGTTGCACGCGCTACCATTCGTCCAGGAAAAGGAATCATCCGCATGAATCATATGCTGCTGGAGCATGTCGAACCACGTTTCTCGCGCATGCGCATCGAAGAGCCTCTGCTGATTGCTGGCGAACTGGCAAAGAAAGTGAATATGGATATTGATGTCCACGGCGGTGGATTCCAAAGCCAGGCAGAGGCTGCTCGCCTCACCATTGCTCGTGGATTACTCGCCTTCTCAAAGAACAAACAACTGAAGCAGGACTTCTTGAACTACGATCGTCACCTTCTGGTAGCCGATAAGAGGCATGGAGAGCCATCGAAACCGAATGATTCGAAGCCAAGAAAAGCTCGTACAAAAAGTTATCGCTGACGTGCACATATTCAAACCTCATAAGCTTATTTCTTTTGTTTATTCACAAAATGTTTTTTATTATTACAACCAACTAGATGTTGATATCCCAAATGTTGTAAGCCATATTGTTTTCGTACACGCTTGATAACAGAATCACTCACACCTACGATCTTCATAATTTCTGAATATTTTATTGTGGGATTTTCTTGGTACAACTGAACAATTTGATGAATTTTCTCTTCAGGAACTTTATAGCAAACTTTTGTTCCACTTTTTATACCATATTTTTTACAAGTTCTACGAACAACAGATTCATGAACAGAAAAATGCTCTGCAATTTGTTTTTGAGTTATAGTAAATAACATTAATAATAGGATATTCTTGGCATAAGAATATTCTTTCGTA
>CAYJXC010000052.1:0-4727 GCA_964374075.1 Candidatus Woesearchaeota archaeon | reverse complement strand
TCTGCTCTCATGTTGGATGGCTTGCCGCCGGCGACGCATCGCGAAACCATCAAGCTTCTGGAAGACATCTGTGTGAGCCGAGAATAATTGCTCGAGAAAAAGGACATTGAGATTGTGGACAAGACCTTCAAGTACTTCAAGGGCATCGAGCATGGCACCATCAAGGAAGTGACAGGGAAGGAAATTGATCATACCCTCGAAGAAGTTGCTGGTTACTTGAAAAAAATAAAAAAAGTTTTTAATCAGATTGAAAAGCGCACAGAAAAACAGCGTGCCACAGAATTCTTTGCAAGCAGCATGAAGATCATCCGAGATGTGCTTGCCTTGGAGAACATCTTTGTTCCTGAGGGGGATCCTCTCGCTATTCGCCGCGAGTTCAAGAAGCTGGTGGAAAAGGGAACCTTCCCCAAGAAATTCCTGAGCGATATTGACACGATGATAAAAATTAGAGAAGGCTACAAAACCATGCGCAAGATGGAAATCGAGAAGATCATCCGCGAAAGTGCAGGATTTTTCCGCAGCATGGTGGAATACATCCAGCGCAAGCGCGGTGCTGAACTCGAAAGAGCAAAAATCCGCATCAAGTATGGGGATACATATGGAGAAGTCTTCTTGCTCGATGACGTGGCGTACATTGTTGATAACATTGATGCCCAGGAGAAAGCCGTGAGCAAAGCGAACATCATGCCCAATGGTAGTTTGGGTGATTTACACAAGAGCAGCATCCAAGAGCTGGAAGATGCTCTCGCAACCAAACGGATTCCCAAGAAGGTCTTTATCAAAGAACCAATCTTTGAAGATTTAAGAAAGCTCTATGGGAAAGATGTGGAGATTATGGTGAATTATTAGGCTGCAGCAAGCTCAGCTTCAACATCTCGTACCATCTCCACAAGTGTGACATCGCGACGAAGTCTTTCAAGAGCTTTGTTGTGTATTCTACACACGCGCGATTCACAGATTCCCATCCGTTCGCCGATCTCACGATAAGGGAGTCCACCATAATAATGGTAAGCAAAAACCAACAACTCTTGTTTGGTGAGTTTGTGGAGAACAATCTGCTCTAGTTCGCGAAGATAAAGGTCAAACCAAAAGGGATGGGAGTCGATATCATCTTCAGAGTAGAGCTGGTGTTGAAATACGCCTCGAGGAGCTACCCTTAATAAATCACGATCGTGATTCCCAAGACCCTGAGGGGTAGCAGCTCTGATTTCATCATCGGTTGGAGATCGTTGGAGTTCCTGTGTTAATGTCTTCGTGATATCATTCGATAGTCTTGTTAATCTGCGTTCTCCTCGGTGGAGATAATCTTCTTGTCTCAATTCATCACGAAGATGCCCTTTGATGCGCACCCTCGCATAATGTTCAAAAGGGATGCCTTTATTCACATCGAAATCTTCAACAGCAACAATCAATCCCAAAAATCCTGCACCCAAAAGATCACCACTCTCTATAGTTCGCGGCAAGCGTGATGCACAAGACGATACCATTCCGTGGACGAGTGATGAGTATAAATGAACTAACTGATTCCTGAGATCAGGAGAACGGATCTGGTGGTATTCAAAAAAAAGTTTTTTCTCTTCTTCTGCAGAGGGCAAAGAATACTGTTGCCTGTGATGCCCATTCTGGCGTCCATTCCCTTCTGCATTTCCCTCTCTCCTTCCCCCCACCATACCATATCCACACACTTGCTTCTTTATATAGTTTTTCTCGCTGTACCTCCGAAGCAGTCGAAGAAAGGTTTTTAAATGACCACCCAAAGAGGAAGACGATGGAAGGTCTTGTGTTGAATTTTCGGGGTGGCAAGCACACCAAATCAGAGAATCAGATGATTATGGAATTGCCAGGCATCGATAGTAAGGACAAGGCAGCCAAGTATATTGGAAAGATCGTCACCTGGAAAAGCCCGGCAGGCAAAATGATTCAGGGGAAAATCACCAGCACCCACGGCAGCAAGGGTGTGGTGCGTGTTGCGTTTGAGAAAGGCATGCCCGGTCAAGCCATTGGCAATAAAGTCGAGGTGAAGTAAGATGGCAGGACTGCGAAAGGGTCATTGTTATTCCACAGTCAAGCGCGCCTACACGAGAAAGAGTAAGTTCAAGACCAAAGGCTATGTCAAGGCCATTCCCCAATCCAAACTTGTTCGGTATGACATGGGAGATCCCAAGAAGATCTTTCCTTTCCGTGTGAATCTCATCAGTCGTGATTCCATTCAAGTGCGCCATAATGCTCTCGAGAGCGGCAGATTGGTGGTGAGCAGGCGATTGAACATCGCTTTGGGAAACAACTATCATTTCAAAATTCGCGTCTATCCACACCATGTGTTGCGAGAAAACAAGATGATTACCGGTGCAGGTGCTGATCGTATGCAGACTGGAATGCAGCGCGCCTTTGGACGACCGGTCGGTATTGCAGCGCAAATCAAGCAAGGACAGCCAATCTTCAGTGTGCATGTGGAAGAATCTGCTGTGCAGATTGCCAAGGAAGCGCTCCACAAAGCCATCCCACGCATGCCTGGGAAATACGGAATTGAAGTAGAAAAAATCAGCTCGTAAATCCATATTTCCCTGTCAACGGCACAAACACTCTCTCTTTTTTTCTAACAATATTTTAAGAAATCTTCACGACTGACTTCTATTTCTCTGAGTATTTTTCTCAGAAGCCCACTTCCGATATCACGTCCTGGATGCACAGGAACGACAGTTGTTCTCCCATCGGGGTGTCGAAAGTACTTGTGGCTGCCGCGTTGTCGTATTTCAACAAAGCCCATGTGTGTAAGAATTCGAATAAGCTCTCGTGCTGAAAGGAGTGGTAATTTCATACTTCAACTTGCACTTGTTGGACACCAATGAAATGCTCTTCTGGTACCTCTTTCTCTACTTCAAGACATAATTCGATAGCTTCTTTAACATTATTCAACAATTCATCCATCGTCTTCCCCTGAGTATGGCAGCCTCGAAAAGCAGGAACACTCCCTATATAATAACCGTCCTCATCCTTCTCAATAAAAACCGTAAAGTTGAGAATCTTCTTTTTCATAGCATAAGGGAGAATATGTGGTTTTAAATACTTATCGTTTGAGGTTCCGTAATTTTTCTGTCATCGAAGCTCATACGTTCGATACTCACAATCCATATTTCCCTGTCAACGGAACAAAGACAAAACTTCCTATCGAATGTGTTTCTAATGTCTTTCCCTTCTTCATCCCAACAATCATCCTCTGTTCATACGGCGTGCCTACAGGCACAACAAGAAGTCCTCTCCTTCTCAACTGAGCAACCAAGGGCAAGGGAATATTCCGGCATGCAGCAGTCACCATAATACGGTCAAAAGGAGCATACGCCTCTGCACCCATCGTTCCATCAGCAAAGAGTACTGTCACATGCTGGTACTTCTCCAGATTCTTCTTCCCAAACTCATAGACAGCCTTCACAATCTCAGTCGTGTACACCTGGCCTTTCGGTTTCACCAGTTCAGCAAGCAGAGCTGCTTGGTAACCACTTCCAGTCCCAATCTCCAGAACCTTCTGTCCTTGCTGGACATCCAAGGCCTGCGTCATGATCATCACCGTGCTCGGCTGGGAAATAGTTTGTCCACCAACGAGAGGCAATGCACGATCTTCATACGCATGCTCTTTCAAATGCTTGGGAAGAAAGTCTTCTCGTGCAATCTGTTCAAATGCCTGCAACACACGTTCATCCGTAATGATCTTGTGTGATCTCCAATATTCAATCAGCGCTTGTTTTTGAGGATTCATATATACTCACCCTTTTCTTTTCTGCCTTGTATAAACATTCTTGAAGGATGTGGGGATTTAAATGTTGCTCGCACGCTCGCACCGTGGCAAGATCAGAGGTGATGGCAGGATGCTTGGGAATGAACAAGGAGCAGCAATCTTCATGAGGCTCAATCGAAATCTCAAATGTTCCAATCTGCTGTGCTTTATTGATGATTTCCTGCTTGTCAAATCCAACTAAGGGGCGTAAGATGAGCATGGATGTAGAATCTTGTATAACTACAAGGTTATCTAAGACCTGTGAGGCAACTTGTCCAACTGCCTCTCCCGTCACTAACGCCTTCGCATTTTCTTTTCGTGCAATCAGCTCAGCGATCCGCATCATGTATCTTCTGTACAGCACCACACGGTATTTCTTATCAGTTTTTGTCATAATCTGCTTTTGTATTTCTATAAAGGGAACAAAATATACCTTTGCTTCGGTCTGGTAGCGTGCCAGCACCTTCACTAATCTTTCCACCTTCTCTTGCGAGGAAATATTGGTATAGGGATGGCTATGGAAATGCACATACACGGGCAAACATCCGCGCTTCATCATGTACCAGGCAGCCACCGGACTGTCAATTCCCCCAGACAATAACACCACAACCTTTCCCGATGCGCCGACAGGCAACCCCCCCAAACCTGGAATCTTCGTGGTGTAGATAAAGCAATATTTCTCCACAATTTCAATATAGATATTCTGTTCGGCATCAACCAAGTCTATTGTTTTTCCGTGCTTTGTGATGAGATGATTGCCCAGCTCTTTATTCACCTCAACAGAGGTCATCGGAAACTGCTTATTTGACCGTTTGGTTAACACGCGGACTGTTCGCGCAGGAGAATCTTTCAGAAGGACATCAACAGCCTTCTTTATCTCTTCTATCTGTGGTGGAACATTCATCACAAACGAAAAGTCAGAAATCCCAAACACATGCTGCAGTCTCTCTCGATA
>CAYJXC010000051.1:0-4738 GCA_964374075.1 Candidatus Woesearchaeota archaeon | reverse complement strand
GCTCTTCTCTGCCTGAGCCACCATACCGCCGCTTTTCTCCGGTAATTCGGTATACTGTTGAAGAATGCCTTCCTGTTCTAAGATGCGCAGCGCAAACTGATAATTCTGCAAATGGGATATCCATCGCGGAGAAAAAGGCAACGTTTTGAACTCCTTCTCAATGTAATCCAACGCCTTCCTCACAGAATCCAAACGCACAGGTTTTCTTTGAATCAAACGATACACGCCATCAGGTTTCCCATCTTTGACAGCTCCCACACCATTCGTAGCAAAGGGTTCAATCGCAATCGTCTGTCCTTCTTTCAATGGTGTGTCATCGCCGTTGTCATAATTCGGAATCGTCGGTGCGTCATGCACAATCCACTGTCCAATCCCGTGTCCGCTTAAATTCGCAATCGTCTGATAGCCATAACTCTTAATCGCCATCTCAATAGCCTTTCCAACGTTCCTAATCTTATTGCCTGGGGTGCATTGTTCGATGGCCGCCTTCAATGCCTCTTCCGCTGCTTTCTTCAGATCCTTCCATTCCTGTCCAAGGATCACCGTCACGGCATTGTCCGTGACACACCCATGAACATGAGCTCCAATATCCACTTTCACCACTTGTCCCTTCTCCAAAACCTTCTCATCACCCACATTCGGTGTTTGATGCGCAGCGATAGAATCAATGCTGACATCGACAGGAAAGGCAGGCTTCCCGCCAAGATCACGCATCTTCTTCTCAATCTTCTCCACAAGCTCCAGATGCGTCATGCCCACTTTACAAATTTCTTCTGCATATTCTCGTGCTTTCCGCGAAATCTCTCCCGATGTCTTGAAATCTTCCTTGTCACTCATGAAAAATCACCTAGCGTGCTTTGGTCTCGTTCAATAAATTCCTGCTTGTCATGCCCTAACACATCAAAGATCCTCGCCACCACAGGAATCACTTGATGATGAATATAATACTCTCCATCATAACTTTCGCTCTCATCCACAGGCTTTGCGCGTTCCCGCACCATGCCCTTCCCTTCATTGACGATAAAGGAAATCACGCTGCCAGCTCCAACAAGCTCTCCACGTTCACGTAATCTCTTGGCAACTTCCACATGAGGCCCAACTGTTTCATACTCGTGGATGTCTTTCTTCAGTTGTTTTTGAATGACCATCTTCTCCAGAGGAATCTCCTTTCGTTCAATCTTTTTAAGGATATCCTTCACATATGCAAGGGCCTTGTTCACGTCTTGTTCACGCAAGATAATCTCAAACACCTTCCCCTGCACTTCCTTCGCTAAGATGCTCCAATCTCCCCGAATCGTTTCAAAGCCAGTGACCTTGATGGTGCCGTCCTCGTCAATCAGTGCATACTTCTTCTTTGCTCCCTTCTCTTCTCCCTTCTTCATCACAAACAATCCGCGAGGATAGTAATCCTGGAACTCAAGCTCCATCAAGCTCGGCAACCCACGATTAATTTCCTTCAAAAAATCCATGGCATCTTTCCTGCTTTTGTTTTCCAACGCCAGGAACACACTATCAGTATCACTATAGATAATGCGAAAACCAGCCTTCTGTGCCTCTCGGATCACTTTCTGGATGTAATCCCGTCCATACGCCGTAATGGCTGCTGCGCAGTGATTGCTGTACCACCGCGCCCCAGAAAAGCCAAAGTACCCGTAGAAGCTGTTAGCCACAATCTTCAGGCTGTATTGCCGGGCATTCAAAACAGGATCAACCTTCTCATCCTTCGCCATGATCTCTTTTATCCTGTTTCTCCGCATCAGCACATCCTTCAGCATCTTCGGAATAAATCCTTCATGCTTATGGGTGAAATAGTACTGAACCTTCTTGTCATTCACCTCAAGTTCTGGTGACACATACGCATCGTCAGGAGTGTTCGTAATCGTGCTCACGCAGATATTATGAGCAGTAATAATCGTGGGATACAGGCTTCTGAAATCAAACACCATAATATCCTTGTACAACCCAGGCTCAGGCTGGAAGACAAAGGCTCCCTCATAGCTCTCCAGGTCTCGTTTTTTCATCTCGTCCCGTGATGGTCTGTTGGGAATAATCTCATTGAATGCATCGATATGCGTGATCAAGTACCATTCCACAATCTGCCCAAAGCTCATCCTGCACACATCATCCACTGGCAGCCCAATCGCTTTGACAAATTCATTGAGGTGCGGCATCATGATGTTGATGAGGCGATAGGCAAGCCTCGCATCCTGCAGATTATACTCACAAAACTCCTTAATCCCTTCCGCATCATTGCTGTTCCACACGCGATGCAAGGTGCTGACATCAATCTCTTTCTTTCCCTCTCCGAGCAATTTCTTGGCAATGGAATCGAGATCATAACGTGGTGCGTGAAACAGCTCTACCATCACCCTCTTCAAAAACTTAAATACATCAACATGGGCTATGCCTACAATCTTGGCAGTGTTGGTTTGAGCTCTCCTGCTGAATTTGACGACGCTCCGATCCAATCCTAAGGTAAGCTTGATCTTAAACTTGTCAGCTCGCTCACGAAGGTAGGGAAAATCAAACCCATCAGAGTAATAACCCACCACATAATCTGGTTTATACTCTTGGATGATTTCTTTGAAGCGGAGAATCAGGGTTCCTTCATCAGGAACGAACTCCACCTCTTTTTTGGGGTTGGGGAATTCCTTCCACGTCACTACCTTGGCATACCCATCATTGCCAAAGAACGCCGCCATCACAATGGGATCTTTTTCACTGTCAGGAAAGCGCTGTTGGCTGCTGACTTCAAGATCAAAGGCAAGGATGCGAGGGTTTTTAATGAACACATCCCCCTGTTGCTCCACGCGTGCCGCCTTCATCACAATGTCTGCTGCCACATCAGACTCCATCTCTTCTCCTTCTGCAACACACGACATCAGCGGAATAATCTTCTTGTCAATCAGATAGCGTCTGGAAAAGGTGATATCAGCTTCGAATTTTTCTTCCACCTCCTTAAACATCTTCACCTCATCCCGCAGGAGAGGCACATCCTTGGGATGATTCACAAAGACTTTTACAACATCAACGTCCTTTCCCAAGAACAGTTTTTTCATCGGTTCTGCTTTCACAACATAGGCTAATCGTTCATTGTCTTTGATTTTCAGCAACATAAGTTTGTCCACCAAGGCGCGAATATATTCTTTCTTCTTCGGCAGCACATAGAAATAGGGCTCGAATGCAGGATCATACACGCACACCCTCTTCTCATCTAGTGTTCTTCCAAAAAGACGGATAATCCCCCGCCCAGACACTCCTGTAACATAATCCACGTCAATCGGAAAGAATTCAACGGTTGCCATACTCCTCACCAAAGAAGGATAACCTTAAACGCTTTATGGCCAGCCACACCCCCAAAAGCCGTAGATTATATAAACTTAAAAGTAGTAACAAAGAGAAAGATTTATAAAGGAGTGGAGAATCAAATGTTTATGGTCTCATATACTCCTCGATTTAAAAATTACCTTTTACCCCGCGCAAGGCAACCAGTTGTAGATAGCATCATCTGCGATGAATTAGGAAAAGCTGTGCTTGCCCAACACAACAAACGATTTAGGGGAAGAGTAAGGATAGAAGACCGCACATTCTACGCTGAAGGCGAACCCCTCTCTTTTATAAATATTCCAATAATCCTAGGATACAATCAAATCCTCAGAAAAGAAACCAATGGAAGAATCACAGTCCTCAACCCAACAGAGCTCATTCAATACTGGGACGCCATCCCAGAGCATAATACGACCTCCGCTGACACCGACGCAATAACCATCTTTCCCAAAGAAGGTCCAAATGAAGACCTCAGAAAGAAAGTGCTTAACATCATCGGAAAACAAAGAATCAAAGTTCCCTTGTTCGTATCAGGTTTAGGAGTGGAAAAAGCAGACAATGAATATGGCTTCACATTTGTCGGAACAGACTATATGAACGTCACTGAAGCTCCCTTTGCAACACGTGATCAAAACATCGCCTATGACCCTGAGAAAGGTTTAATCGCATCTCCGCGAGGAGTTCGTATCTGGACTCCGTTAGGCCAATCAGGTCTCCGTAGGGCCTATCGCGGCAGGAGTGAGGGCCTGGTTGTCAGTGACTACAGGCTGCTGAACTCGAGCGTGGACGGTCGGGTACAAGTTGTGCAAGGCCCGCAGGGCCGCGCCGAAAATTTGGAAACCCGTATAAAATAACCATGACAGCATCAAAAATACAAGCACCAAAAGACCTGAAGATAACAGCAGACTACGATCCAGCAAAGCTTATCTGGATTCCCAATACAACAACCTTTATTTCAACAGAACAGGAATACAATGGCAAAACTGTCAAAGATGCAATCTGTGATGCAGCAGAAAACAGTCTTTCTGTTCCCGATACGTCATTGTTCATCCCCCATCTCATCAATGTGGTGTCTGCAAAAAAGAACAAAACACCTCTTTTCAATGGCTATGGCAAGCCTCTCACGCCAAGAAAAGTTTCAGAGCTCTACGAACATCTGACAAGCGATTGCTGGATTTCATTGGGAATGTACTTTGATAAAGATGCTTCTGGCCGTCTTTGTGTTGAAGCAGGATATAGTCCAAGTAGCTCAAAAGCGAAGTTTGAAGGGTTATTCGGAAATCAGACTCAATCTTATATAAGCCCATTGGAAAAATGCCTCACGGAAGATGATTGTCTTGTTGACATCAATCTTCATTCCTTCAATGAGCAAGGACTGTCTACAAAAAAGTCCAGACATGCCAAATATCGG
>CAYJXC010000050.1:0-4813 GCA_964374075.1 Candidatus Woesearchaeota archaeon | reverse complement strand
GAGAACGGATGCGACATCCTGGCTAAGTTCGACGCCGCGAGCGCGAGCGATCGAAAGCACGAGAGCGGCACGCAGTTCCTGATCCGGCGCTTCGAGGCGCACCATGAGTCCTGCCTGTAGTCGCGCAGCCAATCGCGGATCGACTCTTTTTATATCGCGCGCACGCACGTCACAGGAAAGCACAATCTGGCGGTTAGCCTGCCGCAGAGCGTCAAAAGTATGCAGAAATTCTTCCTGTGTTCTTTCCCGGCCCGCAAGAAACTGCACGTCATCCATCAGCACCGCGTCGAAACCACGGAATTTTCCGCGGAAAATATCCAGCGAGCGTTGCTGCAGGCAGATGTGCATGTGCAGCTTGTTTTTACTCTCACGAAAAAAATCAAAGAGCGTGCCTTGCATGAGAAACCTCCTGCAGGAGTGAGCCAGCGCGAACATTTGATTACCATTGTGTATGAAGAGCTTGTTGCTTTCTTTGGTGAAGAGAGAAGAGGATTGGAGATTGGGAAAAAAAGGCCTTTTCTTGTGATGCTGATTGGACTCTATGGGTCGGGAAAAACCACCACAGCTGGAAAATTGGCGAAATATTATAGCACCCGCGGATTAAAGGTTGCCACTGTTGGACTTGACGTGCATCGACCTGCTGCTCCCACCCAGTTGAAGATGGTCTCGGACGCTGTGCATGTGGATTCCTTTATTTTGCCTGGCGAGAAGAATCCGCTGAAGATTTGGAAGTACTATGAGAAGAAGTTGGGAGCTTATGATTTTGTTATCGTGGATACGGCAGGACGCGATGCACTGAGCAAGGACTTGATCAAGGAGATTGAAGAGGTTGCACGCTCCCTCAAGGCTGATGAGAAATTACTTGTCCTTAGTGCAGATATTGGACAGGCTGCTCTGCAGCAGGCGAAACAATTTCATGAGAGCTGTGGCATTACTGGCGTGATTGTCACGAAACTTGATGGGACGGCTCGAGGCGGGGGGAGCTTGAGTGCGTGCGCTGCGACTGGAGCTCCTATCAAGTTCATTGGTGTTGGAGAGAAGATGGAAGATTTGGAGGTGTTTTCTCCGGAGGGGTTTGTGGGGCGCCTCTTAGGGATGGGTGACTTAGAGGCATTGCTGGACAAGGCCCGCGAAGTGGTGACACAGGAAGATGCTGAAGCGATGAGCAAGCGCCTGATGAGCGGAGAGTTTAACTTCTTGGATTTGTATGACCAGCTGCAAGCGATGAAGAAGATGGGACCCCTGACGAAGGTGCTTGAGATGATTCCCGGGATGGGTGGGATGAAGATTCCGAAGGAGATACTGGAGGTGCAGGATGAGAAATTAGCGAAGTGGAAACATCTTTTGAATTCGATGACCAAAAATGAGTTAGAACATCCTGATGTCCTTGAGCGAAGCAGAATTGAACGCATTGCCAGGGGGAGCGGATGCACAGTCAGTGATGTGCGTGAATTATTGAAGCAATATCAGCAAAGCAAGAAGGTCATGAAGATGATGAAAGGGAAGAGCCCAGAAAAACTGATGAAGCAGTTTGGCAAGATGAAACGCTAACTGAACCAAAGGAGGTGTGTTGTGCTGCTTCGCTGTGAGCACTGCGGGAAAGAAATTCACCATCAAGATGAGCGCAGGGGACGAGAGCTGATCGGAAATTACTATTGCGAGGAGTGCAGAAGCGAATGAAAGAGATTATTGGACGCGGTGCCGAAGCCTTGTTGTACCGCGAGGGCGATGTGTTGGTGAAGGAGCGGATTGTGAAATCGTATCGGTTACCTGCCCTTGATGAAGATCTCAGGAAATCCCGCACGAGACGAGAAGGAAAATTGTTACACAAACTTGAAGGAGTGGTGCCGAAGGTGTACGAAGTTGATGATGAATGCATGCAGATTAGAATGACTTATGTGGAGGGAACCTTAGTGCGCGATAGCTTGGATCAGAAATCTTCTGTTGACCAAGAGATATTGATGCGTGAGATAGGAAGAATTGTCGGTGTGTTTCACAGCAAGGATATTATTCATGGTGATTTGACTACTTCGAATATCATTGAAAGCGAAGGAAAAGTGTTCTTCATTGATTTTGGACTGGGGTTTGTGAGCTTGAAAGTGGAGGATAAGGCTGTTGACTTACATGTCTTTCGACAGGCATTAGACAGCAAACACTATGTTCATGCTGAACAGTGCTATCGATGGTTCTTGGACGGTTATCGTCAGTGGCAAGGAAGCGAAGAGGTGCTGCAGCGCTTGGAGAAGGTCGAACAACGAGGGCGTTACAAGAGGAAATTTGTTTCTTCAACTAGAAAGATTTAAAACTCTTTGACATGATCTACAGTGTCATAGCCCCGTGGTGTAGCGGCCTAGCATTGTGCCCTTTGGAGGCATAGACGGAGGTTCAAATCCTCCCGGGGCTATACTCTTTGGAGTGATGGATCATGAATGTCTGGTGGATCATTGCTGTTGCAGTGTTGGGATTTCTTGATGCGTTGTATATTTATGTGAAAAAGAAGAGGGATGAGAAATTAGTTTGTGTGATTGGTTCTGACTGCAATACGGTGATTCGGAGCAGGTATGCTGCACTGTTTGGTGTGGATAATACTGTTATGGGGATGGTCTATTACATTGCTGTCATTCTTGTCTTGATTTTTTCACCTTACATGGGAATTTCTACTTTTGTTGTATTGTGGGGATTGCGCATTGTGGCAGGATTGGCTGCGATGATGTCTGTGTATCTGCTGTATATTCAGTTGGTTGTGCTGAAGGAATGGTGTGATTATTGCTTTCTTGCTGCGCTGGTGAATATTGTGTTGGCAATCCTTCTCTTCGTTCCTTGATTTTTTCCATAAGTTTTATAAATGCTCTTCTGTGCCTTGCTTTTTGATCCTGCATGGCACGAATTTACTCTAAGAAGAAAGGAAAAAGCAGAAGCAAGCGCCCAGCGAAGCGTGTCAAACCGAGTTGGGTGAGTTATGACCAGAAAACGGTCGAGCAATTGGTAGTGAAATTAGCAAAAACAGGCATTCCGGCCAGCCAGATAGGACTGACGTTGAGGGATTCGTATGGCATTCCTGATGTGAAGGCTCTGACTGGGAAGAGAATTACTCAGATCCTTCTCGAACAGCAGATCCCTCGTAAACTTCCTGAAGACTTGGTTGCCCTGATTAAGAAGGATATTTCTCTCATGAAGCATCTGGAGATGCATAAAAAGGACGGACCGTCGTTGCGCGGGTTGACATTGACGGAAAGCAAGATTGGAAGACTCGCAAAATATTACAAACGCACCGGAACATTGCCTGTTGATTGGAAGTTCGATCGCACAAAGGCAAAGCTTTTAATTGAGTAGATCTTTCTTTTTCATTCTCGTTTGTGAAAAATGGGGTTTGCCGAACGTGTCCAACAAGCTGTACTGCTCTTTCGTGAGAGGGTGAAGCAGGGGCCAGTCTTTCTTATCGGCAATCTCGATACTGACGGGATCACAGCAACGTCTCTTTTGGCACACGCCCTGATGCGAGAGCATATCACCTTTTCTCTTCAGATTATCAAGCAACTCCATGATGACTTTTTAGAGGAGGTGCAGCGCAGCCCTTATCAGACGATCATCTTTGCTGATTTGGGGAGCGGGTATGTGAGCGGCATTGAACAGAAGCTGCAAGGAAAACAGGTGTTCATTTTTGATCATCACTACCCTGAGAAGAGGGAAGCAGCAGAATGGATTGTGCAGGTGAACCCTCATTTGGATGATATTGATGGCACGACAGAGGTGAGCGCTGCTGGGGTGAGTTACTTCTTCGCGTGCGCCTTGCATTCTCACAATAAGGGCCTTGCCTACTTAGCATTGGTGGGAGCTGTGGGAGACATTCAGGAGCATATGGGCTTTCGCGGGTTGAATCGTGAGATCCTGAAGGATGCGCTGGAGAGCGGGGCTCTTGAGGTGAAGGAAGGCTTGCGCCTGTTTGGCGCGTACACCAAACCCCTGCATAGAGTCCTTGAGTACAGCACCAATCCCTATCTTCCTGGTGTGACTGGCAATAGGACAGGAGCTGTTCGTTTTTTGGAGGATCATGGATTGGCTCGACGGGGGAGAGGGGAAATGGTGCGCTTGAGTGACCTTGGGGATCGTGAGATGCGTACACTGATGACGTTGCTTCATCAGCAGGGGGGAGATGCTGTGGGGCCTGTGTATTTGCTGCGTGGTGTTGATGACTCTTATCCTTTGAGGGATCTGAAAGAGTTTAGCACGCTGCTGAATGCGTGCGGGCGCATGGGAAAGTCGAGCTTAGGAGTTGGCGTGTGCTTGGGTGATGGGGCATCACGCACGAAGGCGTTTCGGATTCTTGACGATTACCGGCGAGAGATTATGCAGGGATTGGAATGGTTCTATCGCCACCGCGGCACTGCGCATGTTATCGAGAAGAAGGGTTTTACGATCATCAATGCTGACAGCCATATTCGCGACACCATCATCGGAACATTGGCTTCTCTTTTGAGCAAGAGCAACGTGTATCCTGACCACACGATTATTATGAGCATGGCGCGGACCTTGGATGATGAGATTAAGGTGAGCTTGCGCTTGGCAGGATTTCACGCGTCAGATGTGGATTTACGTATGCTGGTGAAGGAGATTCTCAAACAGACAGGAGGGTATGGCGGGGGGCATCGCTTAGCTGCAGGGGCGACTGTTCCCTCTGACAAAGAGGATTTGTTGATTCAGACTGCTCTTGCTGTATTGGGAAAGGCAGTCGTGGAAGAACACGTGGTTGCTTAAAACCTTTTAGTGCGAGGCTCAGCAGAAACCCTTACCGGACTTCAGTCCGGAGATTGAA
>CAYJXC010000049.1:0-4858 GCA_964374075.1 Candidatus Woesearchaeota archaeon | reverse complement strand
CTAACTCGAACGAGGGAAAGAGTTATAAAAAGCACCCACCCAAAAAACAGGGAAGAGAGGATGATTGTCATCAACGGAGAAAGGAACATGGAGTATAGCAAAGCAATAAGAGAAATAATGGAAAGACTAGAAGCAAAAATAAGTCTTGATATAGCGCAGGGCTCCTTCATAAGAATAGTTTTCACCACCAATGACACATCCATTATCTATTGCGAATATATCACTCCAGGACAAAATGGAGCATTCACAGAAATGCACAGAGAAATAACGTGCCATAATTTTCGAGGAAATGTTCAAGAAACACAAGCACTCGAGGAAAGAATAAGGGCAGAACTAGGAAAAAAAGAAATGCGTGAAGTTAAGTTCCTACAGTACCAACCGCACTCGCTAACAGGTTGAACACAATAATGCCAATCAACGCAATAACCACATAAAGGGCAGTCCCGCGGAACAAATTCTTCGCAATCCGATAGCGCGTCGTGGTATCATCCACTCCCCGCTCAATGGCAGTGCTTAAGATGGTAAGCAAGATGATCAGCTCAACAACGTAAATCCCCACCACAGCCTGGAACTGATAGCCAGGAATCACATCCTGAATGTTCAGCACGCTCGCGATAGCGCTAATGCCGCCAGTAAAGCCAGCTTCTTCCAGCCCAACAGTCTGAAATTGCTCGTTCAGTAAATTAAGAATCGTCACCACCATGCTTCCTACCCCAACAACAATCCCGGCAATGATGGGAGTCAAAAAGGTGATCTGGCTTGTCATGCTGCTCAGCACATCTGCCATCAAGTCCTTCAAGCGCTCGTTCACCTGCCTGATCCGGTCCATGTACTGGCTGATCGTCACCAAGCTCCTGCTCACCACCACAGGCCCCTTCTTCGCTCCCTCTACCAATACCTTCATGCTGCTCTCGATGAAATGGCTGGGATACGTAAACACCGCTCCAATCTGCGGGTCAAACAAGGCCTGCCGCAGTCCCACACCTGCATTCCGGATGTTGTTGCTCACCAGCGCAAAGAAATCCCCAGTGGGTGTTCCTTTCATGTTCTCGGCAACGCTGCCAAACGCAGCCTCCACAGGAACGCCGCTGCCAATTCTGCTTCCCAACTGAAACAATCCTCCGCTGAATTCCTTCTCCAGTAAATCAGTCCTCTCCGTAATCTCAATCAGCTTCCTCGTCTTCAGCCAATAAAACAACCCTATGCCAACAGCCAGTCCGATCGGCAGCAGCAAGCTAAACAACAGCGCCCAAAATCCATACGGTCCATACTCGCCCTTGTAGTCTAAAAATTTCCACCCCATAATCTCAACATCATACCCGGGATTCACCCAGTGCACAAAAAAAGGCAGCAAACCAACAAACACAAAGAGGGCTATGACCATGCCCCCAAGAAACAATGGATGAAGGGGCGTGCCCTCTCCAAGAACACCCTGGGAAGCGCGCAGGCTGGCATACTGTTTCAACAGCTCTCCCTGTCCATAACCAGTAGGTCGCTGGCTCAGCAGCCGGTAGCCAAGGAAGAAAACAACCAAGGGAAGCACAAGATTGTACACAAAGGCAAGGTGATACCATTTGATCAATCCTCCCAAGAAGCTTCCCAGCAAAGGAAAGATTACCAACCCCAAAATAGGCAAGATAACACCAAGCATGTGAAGGATCGTCAAAGGACTCTTCAAGGTGTAAGCATAATGCAGCATCCGATCGTACGTCCCATCCAAGATAACCTGCAGAGCCTTCTCAAGCATCTCCAAGCGTTTTGCTTCCTGTCCCTCATAGAGACTTCCCTCAATCAAATGCACCGCTTCCACAAACTCAAGGTTGTAGTTCTTCCACCCGTGCAAATACGCCTCCAAGGAATCTTGGATAGTAACATGTAACCCTGTTTCGACATCCCACAACACCTTCTTCAAGTCCAAGCTCAATGGCATCCCTACATGTTCTCCAGCGAACTTGATCGCATGCTCCAAGTTGCTCGTGTGCCTCATGTAGATCACAAGGTACAAAATACACATCACCATCTGGTTGCTTGCAGCTAGCCTCCATCGCTGCGCAAAGTAATGGGGAAGTTGAGTCATCGGTTTCAGCAGCAATGCTCCGCTCACTACAAACAGCAGCATCACAAACACGTAATCTCCAAACACATCAAAAGCAAAACTTGCCCCTCCAATCACCACCCCAAGAAAAATTAATAGCAGCGAGAAAAAAGTGCCAAACCCGACAGCCTGTTGCGGTGTGATCTGGAGGTGGGAAGTGGCAATGCTCTCCTGGAGCTTCTGCATCTCGGCTGGTCGTGCAGTCACCTGCAAGAGATGTCCAAAAGTTGCACACAACTGCTCATAAAACGTGACCTTCTGCTCAAGAGCCTCTCGGCGGAACGTTTCATAATCCTTGCTCATCAAGGGAGTGCCAAACTCATCCTGGGAAAGTCTTCCTTCTTCAAGATAATGCTGGTATTTCTCCAGCACATCACGAACATCAGCGCCCTCTGCACCCATCCTTCCCCTCTTGAGTAAGTAAAATACTTACATTATAAGTATCACGGTCTCCCCTTCAGTACTTCACGGTGCAGCCAAGCATCCCACAGTGTGTAAATGCCTTTCGCATCCAAAGCTCCAGTCTCCTGCAGCACCTGATCGCTCAGCAGGTGGAAGGCATCATTGCCTCGCACCACAAATTCCGATTCCAAAAGATCTCTCCGTCCCGTCTGATGTGCTACCTCCACCAAGCGCGCCTTCATATCTGCTCGTAATTGGACATTCTGCCACAAGGCATCCCAATCCCCAGCCCATTCCTTCACCTGTCCTGCAACAGCCTTCAAAATCTCGCTCTCCCCGTGGAGAAGATCAGGGCTTGGAACAAGCAGGTCCTTCTTGCTGTCATACATCATCAAATCAACAAATCCACCCTCGCGCAGCGGATCCTCTTGCCAGTGCTTCCTCACTTCAGCAATTTGAAGGACTCTCTTGAAACTCTTCAATCCATCAGGGCTCTTGATGGGATTGGCAACAACAATGATGTCTGTTGCCTTGAAGCTCGTTCGTGGAACTCCCAAGTCATTCACCACCCGGTCAAACACACCATACGGACTCGCTCCATGAATCGTTCCTGCCACCACATTCGCGAGCGCTCCAATCCGCATCGCCTCATACAGCGCCTTCGCTTCCTGCGAGCGCACCTCGCCAATGATCAAGCTGCTGTCACCCAAACGCAAGCTCGCGCGAATGCCTTCATCAGCGCTCATCTCCACGCCCCCGCTCGTCAAGGCACTCCTCACCTTCATATGCTGAATGTTATATCCCAAACTTCTCAAGTAATCAACGGGAAGCTCCATCGTGTCTTCAATCGAAATCACGCGATATTTCCTCATAATCTCAACCATCAGGCTCCCCAATAAGCTTGTCTTTCCGCTGCTCCTCGTTCCTGCAACGAGTAATGTTCTCGCCCCGTCAATCAAAAAGCTTAGTAAGCCAGCCCCCAAGGAGGTAATCATCTTGTTCTCAATAAACAAGGGCAGCGTCCAGGGCTTGTCGCGATGTCGTCGAATAGCATACGCCAATCCACTCGGGCTCAGCGGACTGGTCATCACTGCTACTCTGCCGCGTGCTCCAGGCACCAATAACTCCGTGTCCAGCACGGGATTCGCCTCATCCAATGGCCGCCCGCTCAGCAAGCGAAATTTCGTAGCCCATCCCTCAGCATCATCCTTGCTCGGCACAATGTTCGTGACACACTCCCCATATTCCTGGTGCACAACAAACACAGGACTCCCACCAACAGGACTATTCACAACAATATCCTGTACCTTCTGATCCTGCATCAGCACTTCCAACAACCCAAACCCAACTGTATACCTCACCACAATGCGTGCGAGCAACTCGATCCTCCCATAATCCAAAGAAATTCCCTTATGCCCTGCAAGCTCCTGCAGCAAATCCTTGCCAATGTGAAAGAAAGTATTCCGTAATCGCCCAGGTTCCAAAAATTCTTCCTCGCGCGGTTTGTGTTCCCTCATCACATCACGCGCCATATCAACAAGCAAATACTCATCCTCAGTCAACGAAAATTCAATGGGGGTCACATGATATAACAATTTGATATCAGAAGGAATTTTCATCACCGAAACAGTAGCATCAGGAACAATATACACATCAATCTGCTCCCCCCCCAGCGGCAGCGAAGTCATCAACTGTGTGTACATAAAATCAGGCGTGATCACGGCATGAAATACGTTCTTGTACACATCACGATCGCCAACAGCATGCCCTTCCAGCCGATTTCTCACAAGCGAAATCAATACGCTCTTGTCCAGCAAAGAAAACAAATGGTGCAGGAGACCAAGGTAACGCTCTCGAACCGTAATCAGATCCAAATTGCTTTCCTTCTCAAGCGTGATCTTCTCCTCGCGCATCAACCGTTTCAGCTCAACATAGCATCCAATCGGATCCGTTCGCAAGAGGGAAACAAGGTTCTGCAGGTCCCCCCTCTTCGCAGCCAGAAATGCAGTGGTTCCGCTTCCAACCTCTCCATACCCCAATCCTTCCAGACTCAGAATCTTTCGTTGCCTTGTCACATACGCATACAAGCGTGCAATCTCGGAAAGCAACTGCACCTGTTCATAGTCATACGTGAAGTGCTTTCGTTGGTGAAACGTAATCCTTTTCACGCTGGGATTCTCAATGAGCGCATCAATCACCAGTCCAAAAACCAGTCCATCATCCTCGATGCTCGGGCTCTTGCTCCATCCAGAAGCATCAATTTTCAAAACATCCTCATGCCCCTCCTGGACTAAGCTGTATCCCCTCGTTTTCCCCTCGGCCATAGGTATTCCAAGTGAAAAATTCTTTATATACTTTGCC
>CAYJXC010000048.1:2897-4968 GCA_964374075.1 Candidatus Woesearchaeota archaeon | reverse complement strand
GGAAAAAAGCGAAACAATATACTCGCTCTTTTCGGAACAAGCGGGTGGCATGGGCGCAGGCAGATGCAAATGATCATGCTGCATTAGTCAAAGCATTTCGCGGAGCAGACGTCGTAGTAAATTGTGCGCAATACTATGTCAACCTGCAGGTGATGAGAGCGTGCCTGGAAACGCGATGCCATTATCTTGATCTTGGGGGATTATTTCACATGACACGCAAACAATTGCGCCTGCATCAGGCATTCAAACGGAAAAAATTACTGGCCCTTCTGGGTTGTGGTTCAACTCCAGGTATTACCAATGTGATGGCGCGCTATGGGAGCGAGATGCTGGACAAAGTCCATGAGATTCATATCTCTTTTGCCAGCCATAATTTCTCTCCGCCCAAGGATGTGCCTCTGGTGATTCCCTATTCTGCCTACACCTTGTTTGATGAGTTTACTGACAAACCAGCAGTTCTGATAAAGGGAAAATTGCGGTTTGTCGGATCGATGAGTGGGAAGGAGAAGGAAATCTTCCCTGAACCGATTGGGGTGGTGAACGCTTTCTATACCTTACACTCAGAATTGGCCACGTTTCCTCAGAGCTTCAAGAAGAAGGGATTGCGTGAATGCAGCTTCCGTGTCACCTTTCCTGAAGAATTTGTGCAGAAGATCACCTTCTTGGTAGATGTAGGATTAGGAAGCAAGAAAAGCATCATCATCGGAAAAGAGAAAGTGAATCTGCGTGATCTTGTAGCAAAAGAATTAAACCGTTTCTTGCCCAAGGAAGGTGCATCAGTGAAAGACATGGAGTATGTGCGTGTTACGCTTCGAGGAACAAAGAAGAGAAAAGAAACAGTCATCGTGGTGGATTGCGTAACGAAGAATGATTCCATTCATCGCTGGCCTGCAGGAAGTGTAGATACTGGCATTCCGCCATCAATTCTTGCCCAGATGATTGCCAAAGGAACGATAAAAGAACGAGGAGTCGTAGCTCCAGAGCAATGTGTACCTCCAGAACACTTTTTCAAAGAACTTAAAAAGAGAAACATGCAGATAGTGGTAGAGAAAAGAGGATCATATGAAAAAACACTTTAACTATAATCGTTCCTACAAACTGTTCCGTGAGATGCAGAAGTATGTGCAGGGTGGCGTGAGTTCTGGCACAAGGTTGTGGACAGACGTGTGCCCTACAGCAGTGCCATGCTCAATTTTTGTCAAGAAAGCCTATGGATCGAAGATTACTGATGTGGATGGAAATGAGTACATCGATTACCGTTTGGGGTTTGGGCCTATTATTTTAGGGCATAGTTTCCCTGCAATACACACAGCAGTGCATAAGGCAGATGAGAAAGGATTGGTGTACGCGTTGGATACGGAAGTAGAGCTGGAAGTTGCCAAGAAAATCTGCAAAGTAGTGCCATGTGCTGAAAAGGTGCGTTTTGCAAATTCTGGAACAGAATCAACAATGACTGCCATTCGCCTTGCACGCGGCTATACGAAGAAGGAGAAAATTCTGAAATTCCAAGGGCATTATCACGGCCATCATGATTATGTGTTGTTTTCCACGCAGCACTGCGGGTTTGATGTCTGCAAAGAGCCTGTATCGCTTGGCATTCCACGAGTGATTGAAGATTTGCTATTTGTTGAGGCGTGGAATGATTTTGCTGGAGTAGAAAACACAATCAAACAGCATCATCGAGAAATTGCTGCGGTGATCTTTGAACCGGTGATGGCAAATGCAACAGTAATTCCACCAGAACCAGGATTTTTGCAACACTTACGTGAATTGTGCGATGCGTATAACATTATGATGATATTCGATGAGGTGAAAACGGGATTCCGCTTAGGATTAGGCGGAGCGCAGAAACTGTTCAAAGTGACTCCTGATTTGGCAACGTTTGCTAAGTCATTGGGAAATGGATATCCGATTGCGTGTGTTGCTGGAAAGAGTGATATTATGTCTATGATTAGAAAGGGTGGTGTGTTTCACGGAGGAACCTATGCGGCAAACCCTGTCTCGTTGACAGCAGCGAATGCCACCTTAGACTACTTAATGAAGAAAGATGTATATGGAAAGATTGCAGTGC
>CAYJXC010000048.1:2196-2887 GCA_964374075.1 Candidatus Woesearchaeota archaeon | reverse complement strand
GGAGAAGCTCATGAATGGCATCGAACAGGCAATGCGTGACCATAAAATCAGAGGTATCGTGCAAGGGTATCCTAGCTTGTTTCACTTTGTTTTTACTGATAAAGAAAAGATTACGACATTTAAAGATTTAGAAACTGCAGATTTCACACTCTTTGGAAACATTCATACTCCTCTTCTGCAGGAAGGGGTAATGATAGATCAAGATCCTGAAGAGCCGATGTATCTTTGTTATTCGCATTCTAATAGTGATGTAAAGAAAACTCTTGCGGCTTTTGATCGTGTTTTTTCAACTGTTTCTTATCAGAAATGATTATAGTAATCACAGAGCGCCTTAATGGCGCGTGCAGCATTATTGGGATATGTGTAGCAGGGAATACCTAATTCTTCTATCTGTTTCACATACATCTCCGTGAAATGACCGCCAGTTGAAATAACAATCAAGGGTTTTTGTGAGTATTTTTTGTGAGTCTCTTTGATGATGGGAATAATCTCTGGAGAAATCAAAGGAGTTTGCAATAGAAGAATCAGCAGAATGATATCTGAGTTTTTGTCTTTGAGTGTTGCTTCTAACGTAATCTTATATTGTTCTGTGGTAACAGATCCTGTTAAATCGATAGGATTCTTAATGGTTGCTTCTGGCGAGAGCTTTTTCTTTAAGAAATTCTTTGTTGTTTCTGTTGGTTCAAGAATG
>CAYJXC010000048.1:0-2186 GCA_964374075.1 Candidatus Woesearchaeota archaeon | reverse complement strand
ACGTACTGAGGGAGTCTGTTGCCAAAATACCAAAACCTCCGCCATTGGTGATGATTTGCACCTTTGTTCCTCGTGGTTTTGGTGATTTTTCTAAAATCTTTGCATAATTAAACAAATCTTCCAAGGTGTCTGCGTAAATGATGTTACACTGTTTGAAGGCTGCTTTGTAGATGGCTGCCGCTCCTGCAAGAGACGCTGTATGAGACAAGGTTGCCTTTGCACCAGCTTCAGTAATACCGCCCTTGATGGCAATGATGGGTTTTTTCTGGGATACTTTCTTCGCAACCTCCATGAATTTCTTTCCATCTTTGATTCCTTCGAGATACACACAAATTATCTTAGTCTGAGGATCATGTCCAAGATAGTCTAAAAGATCAGATTCATCCACATCTAAAGCATTCCCATAGCTGACAAACTTGGCAAAGCGCATACCTTCTTTGGAGAGAAGATCGAGCGTTGCTGAACCAACAGCACCAGATTGGCAGATGAAGGAAATCACTCCTGGTTTTGGGCGTGTTAAACGAGAGCGTGGCAAGAAGAGATTGTCAAAGTTGGAATAGGTGTCGAGGGTACCGAGACAATTTGGTCCGACCATTCTCATGTGATACTTTTTTAGGATGATCTGGATGGTATTATCAAGTTCATGATTTCCCACTTCAGAGAATCCTGCAGTGACCATGATGATATTCTTAATTCCTTTTTTCCCACATTCTTCAAGAACGTGGGGGGTGACCTGAGCTGGGACAGCAATAATGGCAGTGTCAATAGGGTGCGGGACGGTCAGGACTGAGGAGAAGCAGGGAAGGCGAAGAATGAAGTGTGCATGGGGATTCACAGGGAACATCTTTCCTTTAAATCCAGCAGTGATAAGATTTTTGAGGATGACATTCCCCACTTTATTAGGGCTGCGCGATGCACCGATGACTGCTACAGAATTCGGTGTGAAGAACTTCTCCATTGGTCGCCTCTTTGGTTGGTTATGCCATTTCTGCACTATTTAAAGTTTCTTTCTTTATGTACGTGTTTAGCTGTTTTTGAAACGAAGCTCATTTTAGCCTTATTTTTTCACTTTCTTAAAAGTTTTCAGTGGAACGGAGGTTAAATTTGCCTCTGATCGGGGGAGCTAAACACGTACTTCTTTATGTTTGTGTTTCTCCGCAATCCATAAAGTCACAGATAGGACCGCGGTGCTGGAATGTTGATGGCACGCAGGTTTTGATTGATGATTGCAGTATCTCTATGGCTTCGTTCATTTCTTTCTGGGTGACAATGTACGGAGGAATCAAGCGAATCCCTTGCATGCCGCAGCCGAGGATCACTAACCCCCGTTTCACTGCTTCGATGATCACATCATTGCGAAGTTTGTTGGAGGGCAGATCAAAGGCAGTCATCAACCCCATGCCGCGCGGACGGAGGACAACTGGAAAACTTTCTGAGAGTTCGTGAAGTCGCTTTAAGAGATCCTTTCCTTGTTTTTTCACCTTTGATAACAATTTTTGTTTTTTGATGCTGCGAATGGTTTCTGCTCCCACAGCAAGATCGATGAGATGACCGCCACCCCACGTGGATGAGATGGAACCAGGTTCTGTGGGAAACATCGCTTTGTTGGCCATCGTGGCACCCACTTGCAATGCCTTGGCTGCTGCGATGACGTCAGGTTTTACACTAAAGTTTTGGATGCCCCACCATTCTCCTGTTCTTCCCATGCCTGCTTGCACTTCATCGGAGATCAAGGGAATATTGTGTTCTTTTGTGATGGTGCGGATGTCTTTGACCATCTTTTCTGATGGGATGTTGTATCCGCCTTCACCTTGGATGGGTTCCATGATGATGCAGGCAATCTCTTCTGGTGAGATGGTTTTGAGCATGTTGCGAAGGACGTCGCCTGCTTCTTCACTATAGGGAAGGCGTTGAGTGGGGATGGCAAAGAAGTTTTCTTTTTGTTGTTTTTTTGCGGTGTTGGTGAGCGAGAGTGCTCCTAAGGTTCTGCCGTGAAATGCATTCTTGAAGGAGATGCAGTACTTCGCCTTCTTTTGTTTACGCATACAGATTTTGATAGCGTTTTCCACTGCTTCTGCACCGGAGTTGATAAGAAATCCTGCGTTGAAGCCTTGCGGTGTGATAGAAAGAAGTTCTTCAAGAAGATCGTTATGTTCCTTCACGAGAAAATCTTGGCCTGCGTACTT
>CAYJXC010000047.1:1130-5070 GCA_964374075.1 Candidatus Woesearchaeota archaeon | reverse complement strand
GCATTCATCTCAGGGCTAAAGCCACTGAGAGTTCTGCGCCGCAAATCTTAAAATGCAAACCTCAAAAAGCGTGGCTCCCGCCACAAAATCTTCAGCAGTAGTTTACTAGGATACTCCCGGTCATGCTCTCCCAACACGGTTAATACCTTCTCTTGGTTGGTGTACTGGATCAATCTCTTGTAATCCATCAAGCTAAACCTGTCCATGTACTTCCGAATTAGCAAATGCAACCATAAATCTCTTCCAATGCGTTTTCTCCACGCAAGCTCATAATCCATCGCATGTCCGCCATCCAAAAGAACTTTCGCTAATTCCTCAGCAGCCATCATCCCGGGAAGAATCCCTCCATACGTCGTTGCCTTCACCATCGTTGCCGCATCACCCACTAAGAAAACATTCCCCTCCTTGCGTGTGCAACTCATCTCCAGCTGCGGTTGATACAGAGGAATAGCTCCTGACTGCCATTCCAAGATCTCTCCGCCAGTCTTCTTCATCAAGTCCTGGAAGTACTCATGGCTGTGCTGATAGCTCGCAACACCAATCCGCGCAATGTGATCATTCTCAGGCACCACCCATCCAATGTACCCGTCCGCATGCTTGTCCACATAAAAATCAACCACATGGGGATCAATCTCCTTCTTCAAGGAAACGCGTGCTTGCACACCCACCACAAACCTCCTCTGTCCAAACAATCCCGTGCTCTTCGCCACCAAGCTCCCAGGTCCGTCACTTCCCACAAGAATATCATCTCTCACAGAAGTTCCATTGCTAAATGATAAGTGTAATCCATTTTTCTCAAATGCACAGCCAGTGAACCGATGCTTGTAGTGATACTCAGCCCCGCTCTCCTCTGCTAACCTCCCTAAATGCTGGTCAAACAATGCCCGGTCCACAATGTAATTCTCCTTCAGCTTCACATACACTGATGTCCCATCAGGCCCAAACACGCGTGTCCCGTCAATCGTGTTCACCAAGAAATTCTCCCACTCATCAAGATGAACCAGTTCATGTAAGTACGAAGTCATAATGCCCGTGCACTGAACAGGCTTACCAATCAGGTCATGGTCCTCATACACATCCACATCCATTCCCTTCTTTGCTAGCAGATAAGCAACATAATTTCCAGCAGGTCCAGCACCAACGACACTCACCATACAAACAACAAGTCAAAAACCTTTATAAATCTACAGGTCACGATGCTCCTATGATGATTGATATCATCCTCATCATTGTCGGTCTTCTCGCCCTGCTGATAGCCTCCATCTCTGACATAAAAACGCGCGAGGTGCCGGATTGGGTCAGCTACAGCTTGATCTTTTCAGGATTCACTCTTCGTCTAATGCACAGTCTCCTCTCAAGCGAATGGAGTTATATGTGGCACGGTCTTCTTGGTTTTACGCTGATGCTTGTTCTCGGTAATCTCATGTTTCACGCCAAACAGTGGGGTGGTGGTGACACCAAACTGATCATGGGGATGGGGGTGGTATTTGCAACACGGCCGTCCTTCCTTCCAGTGAGTGAGATGCCCTTTCTCATCACCACCATCGTGAACATTCTGATCATTGGCGCGCTCTACGGCATCATATTCGGCATCACGCTTGCCATCAAAAACAAAAAGCAATTCCTCCCTGAGGCGCACCAGCTCAACAAAGACAGAAAAATAATCATCCTCAAAGTCTGCGCACTCCTCTTTGCGCTCATGTCCCTCCTCATCACCACAGTAACAGAGTTAGACCTGCAAGTAAAGATCATGATAGCCATTCTTGCTGTTCTCCTCCTCATCTATCCTTATCTGACCATCCTCATCAAAGCAGTGGAGAAAACATGTCTGATGAAACATCTTCCTGTCACCAAGCTCACGCCAGGTGATTGGGTGGAACAAGATATCTACAAAAACAATAAGATAATCTACAAGAAAAAACCATTGGGAATAGAAAAAGAAGATATTGTGAAGTTGATCAAGGCAAAAGTAGGAAGAGTCTTGGTCAAGGAAGGCATCCCTTTCATTCCCCCCTTCTTTATTGGCGCAGTGATTAGTGTGATAACAGGAAAAATTTTGTTTATACTTTAAGGTATTCTCTCCTCTTCATCCCATTCCACGACAGGAGGTTCTTCTTTCGTAATCTCCTCTTTCGTCGGTGGAAACAACTGCGCAACGAGTCCAATCAATCGCTCATGAATGCTATTCATCTCCTGCTCATCAATCCGTATACCTTCCCAAGAAAAATGGACAGTATCGCCCTTCCATCGAGGAATAAGATGAACAACAACATGCGGCACGATCTGTCCTGCAACAGCTCCGCTGGCAACATACATATTCGTCCCCTCAGCCTGCAATCCTTCAAACACTGCCCTGCTTAGGGTAGTCGCCACAACAAACAATCTTCCCACCTCTTCACTGCTCATCTGCCCCAGCAACTGGTAGTGCTTCTTCGGAAACAACAGCACATGTCCCTTCGCAGCAGGTTGAATATCAAGCACGGCAAGAAAATTTCCGTCCTCATACACCTTCTTGCTTGCTATCTTCCCTTCAGCAATCGAGCAAAAAACACATCCTCCGCCTTGCTGTTTCTTCAGGAACTCAACCTGTTCAGGAGTGAGGGTCTTCAAGAAGGCGTTCAGTCGTTCCTGCTGCTGAGGTCCAGGTAATCGGGCAATCTCATTCAAGTGTGTGATCTGCGCTTCATTGAAAGGTGTGCTTGCCATTATCCAATCTGCCTGCGCACATCCACCACCTCAACACTCTGGATGTAGTGCAGCTCCTGCAAAGCAAGTTCTAAGTGCTCAGTATCCCCCTTACTTTCATCCAACGAAAAAATCACTTTCAGCGCTGTTAACCCAAAAGCAACAGGCTCTTCTTCTACATCAAGGACTCTCCCTCCAAACCCCTCAATCTTGCTGCGGATCTCATCCTCAAAATTGTTCAAATCAACCTCAGCGCTTTCAGGCATAATTTTATAAGTAATAAGGACTGTTCCCATAACAACGCAGGGCTATCATCAGTTTTTAAGAGTATCGAAAAGACAGTTCAAGAACTAATTCGGTCCAGAGAACTCACATTCTGGGCAGATATATTTTGCAGCAATCTGCCGGCAGTTATAACAACGAACAATCTGAGTTTTTCCGCATTGCGGACAAGGAAACACCGTGCTACCCTTGCTATTGGTAAGGGGAGTATGGCAGCTGATGCACGTGAGTTTTCCGTCCATAGAGAGGAGCCGTGAAAGAGAGATTTATAAACCTTCCCTCGTCCTTCACGCACCAAGGGCAGGTAGTTTAACTTGGATAAATCTCCAAAAAGAACGCAGCCCTGCGGATACAAAGTAGTCAGGCTGTAATCGGGGTTCAAATCCCCGCCCGCCCATTCTTACCATGAAAAAGAGGAAACATATTCTCTTTGTCTGCACAGAAGCACGTCAGCGCAGTCCAACAGCTGCTGATCTAGTGAACACCTCACCGCACTATAAAAGCTATGAGGCAAAAGCAGCTGGTATTTCCTGGTTAGCAACGACGCGTGTGAACGAAGAGCTGATCAACTGGGCAGACATCATCATCGTGATGAACGAAAACCAAGACAAACACAAAACATATCTTCTCGATAAATTTCCATTCCTCAAGCACAGCAACAAACCCATCTACGACTTTGATATTCCTGATTGTTATTTCAGGGACGAACCTGAATTGCGAGAAATCGTAAAAAGAAAAATAAAAAAGTATGTGAAAGAAACCGACAAGTCTTAAAACCGGCTGAGATGGATAATGCCAGTGTCTTTTACCCGTCTGAGCAAGGCATCAGTGATCTCCAAATCTTTTCGTAAATAAGTTTCAAGGGAAGAAAAATCTCTTTGTGCAAACAACTGAGCAACATCATCCCCGCTAAAGGAAGAAGGCTGTACCCCCAAGTGAAGAGCAAATTCTTTTAAGGTACCCCTATTCTTAC
>CAYJXC010000047.1:0-1120 GCA_964374075.1 Candidatus Woesearchaeota archaeon | reverse complement strand
ATTGATTTTATCTCTCAAATCGATAACTTGTTTCAAGCTAAACGGCACAATGGCAACATTATGAATACAGCTTCTCGTGATAAGGAAAGGAAAATCAAAGTCAGTAATATTAAAACCAACAAGATAAGAAAATTGTTTATTCTGAAGAAGGTCTTGTAAGTGGTGCCAAAAATTCTCAAGAATTTTCTTCTCGTCATCTCCAGAGAAGATGTGATCACTGCCATGAAAGCGTAAACCAACAGCGATAATTTTTGAATCGTGCGGGTTCATAAGTTTTTGTTTATTCTCCTTATCCAACCGTTGATAATCATCAAAAGGAAGCAAGGGAGCTGTTTCAATGTCAACAATGAAATAAGATGGTTCCATGATGCTCACACTCCCAACAAAAAGTTATTCCACATCCCGAATGCCTTTCTCGGTAATCATAAAGGCAATCTCCGCTTCAGGTAAAAAGGGCGAGTCTATCATCTTCGCAACGCGTGTTCCTTTCTTGCCCTTGCGCAAATACACACGTGTGGTCATGCCATGAGCCAAGACATGCCCGCCAATAGCCTCAGTCGGATCCCCGAAGAACACGTCTGGCCTCGTCATCACTTGATTCGTGACATAGACAGTAATCCCATGCGTGGTGGCCAATCTTAATAAGGTATGAATATGCTTGTTCAATTTCTGCTGGCGATCCGCCAACATACCCCTGCCAACAAAGTCGGATCTGAAGTGTCCCATCAAGCTATCAACAATCACCAGTTTAATAGGCAATTTCTCCTTTGTGATCAGATCCTCAACCTTCTCCGTCAACAGCATCTGATGATCGCTGTTAAAACACCGTGCCACTTTAATATTCTTCAATGCTTTCTGAGGATCCATTCCCATCGCCTCAGCCATTTGTTTGATACGTTCCGGTCGAAAAGTGCTTTCAGTATCAATGATCACAGCCATACCACCAGCACCGCCCTTCTCTTTAGGGAGTTGGACATTCACCGCTAATTGGTGTGCAAGAGCGGACTTCCCGGCACCATACTGACCATAGCATTCGGTAATCCCATGGCTCTCCACACCGCCCCCAAACAAGGTATCCATGGCCTTGCTTCCAGTAGGAATGCGAAGAATCTGTTTCCTC
>CAYJXC010000046.1:0-5142 GCA_964374075.1 Candidatus Woesearchaeota archaeon | reverse complement strand
CCAGCGCGTGTTAACACCACGCCCGTAAAAGGTTTGTGAAATTGTTGCGCCACTCGAATCGATTTCAAGCTGCTCGCAACCGAAGGCAATTCAGGTGTTGTGATGACCATCACCTCATCCGACATTTTGATAGCAGCAACAGCTTCAGCATCCAATCCCGGTGCTCCATCCAAAATCACCACATCGCTCGGAATCTTCCCGATATATTTTTGCAGGTCTTCTAGATGACAGCTCCCCACATCTCTCATCGACAGGCTTCCAAGAATCACTTTCGTGCCAGACTCATGCTGGTAAATCGCATCACGGATCTTCGCTTCTCCCTTCAGCACCTGGTGCAGCGTCACCGGCACACTCGGAGCCCCCAGATACATGCTCAAGTACGGCGTGCTTAAATTCGCATCCACCACGCACACATCTCTGCCCAAGTTATTCAGCGCAACACCCAAATTGATTGAGGTGGTGGATTTTCCAGACCCTCCTTTGCTACTCGACACAGAAGCAACAAGCATAAGCTACCAGCCTGCGTTGAAATATATAAAGGTTGTTATGACCAGAAATCACTTCCAAGTGCTCATGGGCTGCGACGAATACGCATCTGCTGAATAACTTGCTGTGAATAAGCCAAATACCGCAACCGCGCCTCCTGCAAGGTTCCTTGATACAGCTCCGAAATTCCCAGCGCGCACTCGAGGGTAAGCTGGTAGGAAGACTCAGGAAAGCTATAGAGAGCGAGATGAAAATTGGGCGGAACAGGGCAGTTCATCGTCGTGTTGGTGACAGGATCACATAAGGTAATCTCCAGCAAACCAAGGGCATCAAGAGGCGCATGCTCAAAGTGAAAGTGATGCTGTTCCACAAAGGTTTTTCCTTGCTCGCGCTGATTCATGTTGAGACACGTTTGCTTGAAAGGCAAGCAGTGCAAAGGTTTTGTTGGGGAAGATAATGTGTCTCACACACCATCCTTCCGCATCGTGAGCATCGAAAGCGAGCAAGCCCCTGCTCGCAAATCATGCACGCTACAGCTTGTCTCATCGCATGATCAGCTCATGGACATGATCCACGAACTCAACAGTTTTGTCAAAATATTTTTTCACCGTCTCAATATCCACCACGAACTGCTTCCCCCGCACCATCGTGATCAAAGCGACATTCTTCCTATATTCTTCGCGCTTCGTGTAGTCAGCCACATCGAGTTCACGCAGCAGGAAATAAAAATCAATGTCTTTTTTGAGAAGGGGAAGAGAAGAAGCAATCAGCAGCGCCCGTTTTTTGGACACAGGCGGCACCTCCTTGATCTTTTTTTTGGTGTGGAGATGGCGCAGGGCATCAACGATCGCAATGTCATACGCACTGATCAGGCGCTTGATAATATTCTTGATCACATCCACCGTCCTCGTATACTTCAACGTAACATAGAGGCTGTGATCCGCGCGCTTCAATTCCTCCTTCGCGCCTTCAACCAAATCGTCCATCATAGGCTGCATAAACGTGATTCACCCGCTCCAAAAAGAGTTTTGCAGAGGAAAGGTATTGCTTCATTTTCTCGATGGTGAGCATCCGCAACCTGTACGTCTGGGACGCAATCACATACTTGTCCTTCCGCGAAAATTCAAGCAGACTCTCTCGCCGGTTGCGCACCAGCTCTGCCACATCAAGAATCATCCTGCACACATCCTCGCCAATGCCATACCGCCTGGCAGTGCTTTCCTTAAAGAGTCTGAATTGCGAAGGAAACTCACTGGGAAAGATCGAAATGCGTTTGTAGGCTGCATCATAGTAGAGTAAGGCTGCCATCCCTTTCATCAGGGCATGATGTAAATGCTCCAGCGCAGTAGCCATCAGCTTGTTGTCCTGAAGCACAGGATAGGTGACGTAAATAAGGTGGTCCGCTGTCTTGAACGCCTTGTTCGCCTCCGCAACGTAGGTCTTGAATTTCTCCATATATACTCTATATAGAGTGGGTGGTTAAGGCTTTCTACAGGGTGAGCTTGTTTATATAGTTTTCTAAGACTTCGGCTACGAACCCTGCAATGCCAAGATAGCAGCTGCAATATCCCCATTATGCTTGACCAAGGTTTCTTTTGCCTTCTTTTCGCTCACCTTTGTTTGCTGCACGACCGTTTTCACATCCTCATCCTTAATATCTGCCACTCCAGCCTCCACTTCTTCTACCTCTCCAATGATCTGAAAGGTTTCCTGCCCCATCGCCTTGACCTTGCTGACCTGGGGATGTTTGATCACTAAGTCTTTGTCAGGGCATTTGATAATCACTTCAGAAGCTTCAATCTCTTCCTGCTTGATGCCCATCTGCTTCATCGCCTTCTGGATCATCTTGGGATTCATGCCGGGAAACATAGTTCTTGCCACCTCATCAAACTATAAAAAGATTGTGGAAATAAAAGAGAAATTCATCGAGAACTCGTCTTACCTTTCCCCAACAAGTCTTTCTAGATGAAGACCCCTTTCATCGCTGCTCACTGTATAAGAACAAACATCCTTCCCCTGTCTTCGATAAATAGATTCGATGTTAAGGATGGAGCGAATCTGTTCTGGTGTCGCGGCAAGCTGCATGTCATAAAAACAATCAAATGAAGCAGGAACATGTTCCCACGGCGGAACAAGCAAAGTGGCTGCATAGGTGTTCTTGAAAACGCCTTTGAGAGAGACTCGCACTCCTTGATCTTCCAAACGTTGAATAAATTGGGCCAAAGAAGCAGAAACCATCAAAGGTGCAGGGACCGCCACCTTGTGTTTTGCCAACGTCACAGGAATAGGAGAATCGGAATGTTTCGTCAATGTCACAGGAAGGGGATAATCAGGAGAGGAAACAGCGAGGAGAGCATACATCGGTTTTCTCTCTTGCAGATACTGGGCAACATCATCGCGAGAAACAGAAGTGCACGCAAGAAGTCCAGATGCCATTATTCCACTCAGAGAAGAAAGTCTCATATCTATGACAAAGGGATGCCTACTTATAAACATGACTACGGCAGAAGATAGAGAGGGAAAAGGATGTTACCCATCAATATCCCACACAAATCTTATATAGCACGCGTGGTTTACCACCCCTATGTCTTGGTCTCTCCACACGAAAGAAGGTCAAAACCTCCTTCCGCTCACGTTCTCCAACGGCAAAACCCAAGAAGACATTGTTCAAGAAATCATCCAAGCAATCAAAGAGGGTCATAAAATCATTTTCCTTCACGGTCAGTGTGGAACAGGAAAAAGTGCTATCGCCCTCAATCTTGCCAAAGAGTTAGGAAGAGCATCCATCGTTGTTCCTGTGAAATATTTACAAAAACAATACGAAGAAGATTACACCAACAGACTCGTGGTGAAACGCAACGAGAAACCCTTGTCGATCGCTATCCTCACTGGAAGAAACAATCACCCCTGCCTCTATAATCCAGCATCAAAAGCAGATGATCGATTGTTGCCCTGCTTCATCGACATCAAGAAGGAAAATCTTGACCTGCTGAAGATCTACATCAAAAACAACCCCTTTGTCCACGAAGAAGACTTCGAAACGATTGATGACATCAGGAGATTCTCTGTAGCTCCAGCCTGCCCCCACTGGTCTCCCATCCTGCCCAAAGATATCTTCGGCAACTATCCGCTCTCCGACGCCACCAAGCACGATTATCAAGGCCTCAACAACAGAATCTTCACCATCTTCCAGAGAAAGCCAGGGTGTTCCTACTACCAGCAGTTCCACGCCTACAGGGGTGCCGATGTCATCATTTTCAACAGCAAAAAATATGAGATTGAAACCATGATGGACAGAAAGCCAGCCACCGATATTGAAATTATTGATGAGTGTGACGAATTCCTCGACAATCTCGGCAACGAGAGAAGAATCAATCTCTCCTTCCTCGATCATAAGCTCACCATCCTCACCGAGCAGTGCAAAGAGCCCTCGATGAAAGCGGTGCTGAAAGAGCTTCATGCCATGGTCTCCTCTCTCCTCAAGAGCCGCTGGCTCAACGAAATGATCGAGACGCAAGATATACTCAAAGTACAGGACACAAAAATCTACGAACTGCTCAAGCTCTTCATCGCCAACGAACAACTGCTGGTGTACGAAGAACTCGAACAGTTTTTCCTCGCAGCAAAGAATGTTGAAGGGCTCTTCGACAGCACCTACACCTCATTCTCCATGGCCAAAAGGGGAAGTATTATGTGTTCCATTGTCAACATCAACCTCGAACGCAAGCTCAATGAATTCCTCAACAAGAACAAGGTCTTTGTCATGATGTCCGGCACCATCCATACCACCAAGGTTCTGAAAGAAATCTTTGGCATCACCAATTTCAAGGTCATCGAGGCAGAAACACAGCATCAGGGAAAGGTCATTCGTTCCCACACCAAGCAAGAAAAAAACTTCCGCTACCGCAACTTCGAATCCGGCAAGGTCACACGCAAAGAGTATCTCAAAGCGCTCAATGCATCCGTCGCAGCAGCAGAACTGCCTGCCCTCGTTCATGTCAACAGCTTTTCTGATCTCCCCACTGAAGAAGAGAAGAATGAATTCAATCTTTCCATCATATCCAGAGAAAAGCTCGAGCAGCAGCAGGAAAAATACAAGAAAGGTGAACTCTTGCAGTGGTTCAAGGAAGGAAAAACCAAGATCCTCTACTCCACCAAGTGCAATCGCGGTGTTGATCTTCCAGGTGACATGTGCAAGTCCATCATCTTCACCAAGTATCCCTTTCCCTCCATGTCTTCATTGTTCTGGCGCGTCCTGAAGGAGTCACAGCCAGAGCACTTTATGGATTTTTATTTCGACAAGGCGCGAAGAGAATTTTTGCAGCGCATCTATCGTGGTCTCAGGTCACAAGACGATACCATCACGCTCTTAAGTCCTGATAGTCAGGTGATGCGTGCGAAGATAGGGTAATCAACCCATCACGTGGAATCCAATCTCAATCAGAATAACAAACACAATCATCACAATCACACTAATAGGGCTGATCACAAACCTGCTTTTATAGTCTTCCGCATATCTGACTAATCCTCCGCCAGATTGAGGAAGCTGAATTCTGTCTGCCATAGCAAGTACCATGATAACATACTTTAAAAGCCTTTCTCAGCACGAAAGATAGATTTATATAGAACAAAGAGTCTTCACTCCATGAAAAAAGA
>CAYJXC010000045.1:0-5271 GCA_964374075.1 Candidatus Woesearchaeota archaeon | reverse complement strand
GATCATCGGTCCAGCGACAGTGGTCAAAGAAATCAAGCGCGATCCCAAGAAGATGCAGCTCTTTACGATTACTCCTCGCTTTGGATCCAGTTCCGCGCGGCGTTCAACACGCCACCATTCCTCAAGAAAGAGCTCACATACTCGCTCACGTGCTCGTTCCTCGCGAAAATCCAGGAGACGAAGGTAACCATGCCCCACCAGTGTGTTCGTTGCTCGAAAATCTATGAAGACGGTTCCAAGGAAATCTTAGCGGGTTGCCCCTGTGGGAGTAGATTCTTTTTCTACATGAAGAAGGCAGACATCGAAGCAGTCCAGCAGATGACGGTCCATCTGACCCCCGAAGAGAAGGAGAAGATGGAGTCTGATGCCCTCGAGTTAGTGGGTGAAGACACACCAGAAAAACCAGTTGTTCTTGATCTCGAGTCCATTCGCATCCTCAAACCAGGAAAATTCGAGATTGATTTGATTGACCTCTTCAAGAAAGAGCCGCTCATCTTTAAATTGGAAGAAGGCAAGTATGTGATTGACATTGCCTCCACCTTTGAGAGCAAAGGAAAGAAAAAATAAAAAAGAGATTTCCTCCTTCATCCGCAGCTTCGTGGACTATAGGGATGGCTTCGCTCTTCCAAACGCCGCTCCACTTCCTGAAGGGAGATCGGTAGCCCTAAACCATATATCAACGCTTCAAGGTTGGAATGGGGAATGAAATAGGCAGGCGTCGTGTGGGTAATGTGTAAGTCCTCAAGGGAACGCCCCAAATGATGTTCTCGAGCATAGCGTTCAATCTGCACTGCTCCGCACATCTTTCTCCCCCCTCTTCTGAGGTCGCTGAAGATGTTATCTAAGAGGTGTGGGGTGTACCCCCATTCGCCACCAAGAGCACCGCGCACACGCATCTGAAGGGAAATTCTTTTGTGCTCCATAGCCTTTCAAAAATGCATCTAGAGTCTGCAGTATATAAATATACTCTTAACAACCTTTTTATAGGTTGATGGCACTCACAGTCCTAGCGGGGCTGTAGTATAACGGCAGAATGGATGGCTCCAGATATTCAGAAGACACCATCAGATCCAGGTTCGAATCCTGGCAGCCCCACTCCTAAATTTTTCTCGTAAGTGTAGTGTACCACAATGTACATGGGGGAGTATCAGCGCAGTGAGTTCAGGTATTTTTGTATGGCTGCATTGCGTTCAGAAAGGCTTTTGTCAATTCTCTTCTGCAGTTCGTTGAGCTCGGGGTACTCATCGCGGTACATGGCAGCTGCGACACACCATCCATATCCCGCAACCGAAGTGCCAGCTACGAACGGCCGATTATGGTCTGGCGGCGCGCTGTGCAACAGTAAGGGAGCTCGATCATAGCGCCGCTCCACCCACACTGCTTCCAAAGCGTCGTGGACATTCATTTGCATGGCCTTAGCATCCTCTTGAATGGACTTGTTGTAGTCTTGGGCAATCGACTCGACCATGCTCACATCCGCATCAGTCAGCTTCTCAGAGTCGATCTTGAAGTGATCGAGAATGTACTTTTGGTTGATCTCTTCTGGCCAACGAATGCTCCCTTTTGAGACCATAAGGATCTGATCGAGCGACCCAACAAACATCTTATGAATCCTATCTTCGACCTCTTCCCATGGTGCAATATCACCTTCAGCTACCAGCGCATCTAGGTTATAACCTTCCGCCTCGAGTTGCTTCTCGATCTCCGAAAATCCCGCGCCATGATAACGTCGAAGGTAATCACGCTTCGTTTCTGGTGGTGGAGGTTCTGGAGACAGTAGAGAATTTTCTGGTGGTTGGTAGATGAAGCGCTCTAAATTCTCTGTAGGAGGACGTGAGTCACTAGTTTCTGACACAGAAGGGGGAGAGGCAGACGAGGATATCACGGGCGACCGCGCAAGGTAAAGGTAGGTACCCATGACGAGGCCTCCACTTAATGCTGCCATGCCGATAAGGGTTGTAGGACGCATATTCTGTGCCAAGATGTCCAGAATTATAAAACTTCCGAAGAAGATCATTTCTGAGCCCTAGGGAAGAGGGACTTTCTGGCATCGTCCTTGTACACATCGTGCCTCATAATTCTCGTTAATCGATCTCACCGCACACATCGGTGCAGGTCCGCAGTCTTCTTCCATTGGGCAGAATGTTTGTCTCATCTGTACCAGCCAATATAAGTTCACCCCAACCCACTTCTCCTCCGAATAGTCAATAATCTGGCACGCTCCGGCCCAGCAGCATCCGAGGCCAAGTTCAGCATTCATCAACTGACATTCATCATCACTTCGGCAATGGACATCCGGTTCAAGTTCTGTGCACACACCATGTTTGCAGTAAAAGTTCGGGCCGCAGTCTGGGGGATATCGGCACACGCCAGAAACTGCTTCCTCAGTAAACGTTCGCCCATCCGGTGTTGTGCATTGGCGTGGAAACGATTCCAAGATCGGATATCCTGCTCTCGCGCACGCATCAAAACTCTCAATCCCATCAGCAGGACGTTGTTCACTCATCCACCATGCAAGGCCTAGCACAACAAGAACAAAAAAGAAAAGAGGGCCTTTCATCAAAAATGCAAAGGCAGGAGCCTATTTAAAAATAATGGTCCGCCCACCACAAAGCTTATATACAATACCACCATTGCAGAGTGGTTATAAAGAAGAAAAGGGATTCCACGTGAAAACCTCAAGCTTAGTCCTTTATCTCATCACGATAGTTCTTCTAGTGCTTCCTGGTGTCTCTGCAGGAAAAAGCCTGATTCCTGATGTCCACAGAATTGACATTCTCAATCTCTTCATCAGCGAGACCTCCTTGACCTGCAACAAAAATATCTACACCGTTATCGAGTACAAGAATGCAGGAACAGACAACGAACTCGTCCATCTCGAACTCGTGAATGAACAGCTCGGTATTAACGAATTCACTCCTGTCGCCATGCTCCAGCCCAATCGCTTAGGCTCCATCACCATTCCCATTGCCCTGGAACAAGAGCCAGAAGGAGAGGTTGAATTCGAGGTCCTCGCCTATTTCAACAATGAAATCCGCCGCTATTTCAAGTCCTTTACCTTTGCAGGCTGCCCAGAAGCCCCCAACCCAACCAGTATGCCTGATGCAACCCTCTTGGCGCAAACAAGCCAAGAAGCCAAAAATCAGCCCCAAGGCTGGAGCACCCAAACATGGTTTGTCACCCTGATGGTCATCATCATCTTTATCTTAGTGATCATCTACATTCTCAAACTGTATATCGAAAGAATAAGAGGCAAAGAATGAAGATCAGAGTATATAGTTTACCACCGAAAAGTTTATATAAGCTTTGTAACTCACACATAGCAACAAAAGGGGCATCAAAAACAGAGACTGAAGGGGGTTCCTCTCAATGAAAAAAAGCATCGGAATGGTTGTGGTATCCTTGTTCCTACTGATGGTTGCACTCATCCCAGCGGTTGCTGCAACATCGCCAAACTACCAAATTACCAGTGTGGAAGTGAATGATCTCGATCTGACGAATATTGCCTCCTTCGATGTGGAGCGTGATGAAGACTTAGAAATTGAAGTGACCATCTTGGGTGAATCCAACGTGACTGATCAGGTGACTGATGATGTCCGTGTCGAGGCAGAAATCATAGGATATGAGTTTGGTCCGATCTCTGACATTACTCCTATCTTTTCTGTGGACGCAGGAAAGACCTACAAGAAAATCTTGCGCTTGCACATTCCCGATGATATTGATGCCTCGCAGGAATACACGTTACGCATCCGCGTCTCTGATCCGCTTGATGAGGAAGAACAATCCTTCAAGCTCAATATTGATGAGCAGCGCCACGCCTTAAACATCTTTGATATCATTCTCTCACCCACGATCGTCCAGGCAGGCAAACCCTTCTTCGGCAAGGTCCGCGTGGAAAACTTGGGAGAGAAGGAAGAGAATGACGTGAAAGTCGTGATGTCCATTCCGCAGCTCGGCATCACCGAGTCTGGCTTCATTCCAGAGTTAGTGAGCCAGCAACAAGAGGAAGCAGAAGACTTCTTCCAAGAACAGAGCTCTGATCAGATTGAATTCATCCTCCGCATTCCTGAAGATGCACCATCTGGAGAATACACCGTCCAGGTCGATGTCCTGTACAACAGAGGAAATTCCAGAGTCTCCCAAACGCGAAAGATCACAGTCCAAGCCTTGCCGCAGCCAGCAGCAGTGGAAACAGTGGTCAATCCCGAAGCCACCTCAAAAACAACCATGGTGGGCCAGGAAGTGATGTACAGAATCATGATTGCCAACGTGGGCACAGACAAAGGTGTGTATTCCATTCAATTGGATGGCGTCCAGTGGGCTGACGCCCGTGTGGAGCCTGGCTTTTTGACAGTCTTGCCTGATTCCACAGGAGAATTCGCAGTCTTCATCACGCCCCTCGAAAGCGCAGAGCCGCGCACCTACAGCTTCAACGCCCGTGTGATGTTGGGCAACGAAGTGGTGTCTGATGTCATTTTACAAACCAAGGTCGAAGCAGCCAAGGAACCGTCTGCAGCGCCTGCAACCTTCAAAACCATCCTAGCCATCATCTTTGCCATCTTAGTGGTGGTGTTAATCATTTTGGGTATTATTATTGCCGTCCGTAAGACTCAGGAAGCTGAGGGAGAAACACCCACTGCTGCTGAAGGGCAGACGTACTACTACTCGCCAAAGAAATAAATCTCTTTTTTTCTTTCATAACGAGTGTAACAAGGTTTATAAAGAAAGAGAGCCTTTAATACCTTATCATGAGAGTCTCTGCATTCCTTGCAATTATTCTCTTAGGGTTCACCATCTTTCTTCTCCATCCACCGGCTGTTGAGGCAGTAGAATGTGGCTCAGTCCCCACAGATGGATGTTCTGTCTCCACCTCAACGACCTTTGTGCAGAATACTTATAACCTGCCTTCTGGTATTTCCATCGTTGCAGATAATGTTGTCCTCAACTGCAATGGGGCTGTGCTTGATCATGGTCAATCTGTTGGTGGCCCAAAAGCATCCGGTATTACTATCCAAACAACAGCAACAAACAACTTAGTCATTACAAATTGTGTGATAAAAAATTACGTTGATGGCATTGAAACAAAAACAAATATTACCAATAGTCAAATTACTTCTAATGCATTTAAAAATCTCAGGCGTGGTTTGTATTTCATTGATAATAGCGATCTTGGACAAAGCGCATCGCAATGGAATATCATAGCCAACAATGTTTTTCTTGATAATACTGATGCGGCCATTTTAATGGGAACGGCAGATGGAACGATGCTTG
>CAYJXC010000044.1:0-5279 GCA_964374075.1 Candidatus Woesearchaeota archaeon | reverse complement strand
TCAAACAACACTGTTCATGTTCGCGTCATGAACATGCCACCGGTCTGTGACCGGTTGTTCTTGACAGCGAACAAGGAGGAATTATGTACTCCTGCACACTTGTTCTCTGTTCCTTTTGGCATATGGTTATTTTACTTTCTTTCCCCTTCAGAATAAATAGACAATACTCATCAACCACCCTCAGAGCATTTATAAATCTTTTTTCCTGATGAAGATCTATGGTCACTGTCATGCAGCACCCACACTCTTCAGAGGATGTGCGACAACTGTTGCACCCTTTGGTGAAGAGATGGTTCTTTGGAAAATACAAGGAGTTTTCCTCACCACAGCTTTATGCAGTTAAAGAAATCCACGATCGAAATAATATTCTTGTCAGTGCTGCAACCGGGGGTACGAAGACGCTCTCTGGATTCTTAAGTATACTGAATGAACTTATTCGATTAGACATGGAAGGAAAGCTCGAAAACAGAGTTTATGCCGTCTACATTTCTCCCCTAAAGGCTTTGAATAATGACATTGCAATTAACCTTGAGAAACCGCTGAAAGAAATGAAAGAGCTTGCTGAGCAGCAGGGAAAAACACTCTCCATACATGTGGGGGTACGAACAGGAGACACCACTCCAGCTCAGAAACAGAAGATGTTGCGCCATCCACCCCACATCCTGATTACCACTCCTGAATCACTGGCCTTAATGTTAAGCAGTTTCAAGTTTCGTGACTTACTATTCGGAGTGCAGTGGTGCATTGTGGATGAGATTCACGCCTTGGCAGATAACAAACGAGGTGTGCATTTATCGCTATCGTTGGAGCGTTTGCAGAGAATGTCTCCAGAAATGACACGCATTGGATTAAGCGCAACGATAGAACCATTGGAGGAAGTTGCTCACTATCTTGTCGGATATGAACGTGGAAAAGAGAGAGATTGCAAGATTGCTAAGGTAGAGCTTTTGAAGAAGTTCGATCTCAAGGTCATCAGTCCTTTGCCGGACTTGATTGATGTGGAGCACCAGACGATGCATAGCGCTCTCTATCGGCTGCTGCATCAGCTCATCCAGGAACATAAAACAACTCTCATCTTCACCAATACACGCGCAGGGACAGAGCGCGTTGTCCATACACTGAAGACGTTGTATCCAACATTGTATCTGGAGAACATTGGAGCCCATCACGGGAGCTTAAGCAAGAGGCACCGCTTCCAGATTGAGGAGCGGTTGAGGAAGGGGGAATTGAAGGTTGTTGTGACAAGCACTTCTCTCGAGCTGGGCATCGACATTGGGTATGTTGATCTCGTTGTGTGTCTGGGAAGCCCGAAGAGTGTGGCTCGTTTTCTGCAGAGAGTAGGACGCGCCGGACATGCGCTGCACGACACGGTGAAAGGGCGGCTTATCGTATTAGACCGAGATGATTTGGTAGAATGCAGTTTGTTGCTGAAGGATGCTCTTGAGAAGAAGATCGATCGCATCCATATTCCACGACATTGCTTGGATGTATTGACACAAGTGATTTATGGGATGGTCATTGCGGAACGGTGGAAGATTGATGCATTGTATGAGGTGGTGACGGGAAGCTATAATTTTCACCAGCTGGAGAAGGATGATTTCATGGAGGTCATTAAGTATCTGGCTGGAGAGTTTGTGAGCTTGGAGGATCGGTACATTTTTGGGAAGATTTGGTATGATCCAGAATCTGGTGATGTTGGTAAAAGAGGGAAGATGGCGCGCGTGATTTACATGACCAATGTGGGAACCATTCCTGAGGAAACAGCAATCAAGGTGCGGATTAAAGACCAAACCATTGGCACGGTTGATGAAGGGTTTCTCGAACGATTAACGAGGGGAGACATTTTTGTGCTGGGTGGAGATACGTATGAGTTTTTGTTCAGCAGGGGGATGGTGGCGCAGGTCAAGCCGAGCGGTGGAAAGCTACCTACGGTGCCGAGCTGGTTCAGCGAGATGCTGCCGTTGAGCTATGATTTAGCTACAGACATCCAGAAGTTTAGGAAGTATGTGGAGGATTTGATGGTGAATCATCAGAGCAAAGAAGAAATCATCAAGTACATTTACAACACCTTGTATGTGGATGAGAACGCGGCGCATGCCATCTACCAGTATTTTCGAGAGCAGTATTTGTATGCTGTCATTCCCCATCAGCGGCGGATCGTGGTGGAGCATTACTTTGACGGGAATGAAAAGAACAAGAAATATGTCGTGTTCCACACCCTCTATGGAAGGAGGGTGAATGATGTATTGAGCAGAGCAGTGGCGTATGCGATTGCGAAGATCCAGAAGCAGGATGTCGAGATTGGCATCACAGACAATGGATTTTATGTGGCATCAAAGAAACCGATGCAGGTGATGCGCGCCTTTTCGCTGTTGAAATCAGCGGAACTCCCTGAACTGATGAAGCGAGCGATAGAGAAGAGCGAGGTGCTGAAGAGGAGATTCCGCCATTGCGCTGCGCGGGCGTTGATGATCTTGCGCGAGTACAAGGGCAGACGAAAGAGGGTTGGACGACAGCAGGTGAGCAGCATGATCCTATTAAATGCGGTGAGAAGAATCAGCGACGAGTTTTGCATCTTGAAGGAAGCGCGACGAGAGGTCTTGCATGATATGATGGATGTGGAGCATGCGCGAGAGGTGCTGAAACAGATCGAGGAGGGAACGATTGAGATGAAGCAGATCCATACCAGCTTGCCGAGTCCGTTTGCCTTCAGCCTTGTCTTGCAGGGATACACTGATATCATGCGCATGGAAGAGAAAGTGGAGTTCCTGCGCCGCATGCACCAACAAGTCCTTGCCAAGATCGGAAAGACCCATGTCCTCTAAATTTGTTGAGATTTACCCAGGACTCCAAATTGTGGATTTGGCACTGTTGTACAAAGACACCCTTATTCTTGGAGATATTCAGCTTGGCTACGAAGAAAATCTTGAGCGTGAGGGGGTGTTGGTGCCTCGCTTTCAGTTACAGGATATTCTTGAACGCTTAGAAAAGATTTTGCACCAAGTCAAGGTGAAGCGGATGGTGGTGAATGGAGATATCAAGCATGAGTTTGGCACGATTACACATCAGGAGTGGAGAGATGCCTTACGGTTCTTTGATTTTGTTTTTTCGAAACTTGGGGACGGTGGAGAACTTATTCTCATCAAAGGAAACCATGATCTTGCTCTTGATCCGATTGCGCGGAAGAGGAACATTCAAGTGGTGGAGCAGTATGCCCTTGATGATCTTACGATCCTGCATGGCCATCGGGTGATGTTGAGCCCTGGAAAGGTGCTGGTGATTGGGCATGAGCATCCTGCGATTAGTTTTCCTGAAAAGAGAGATGTGAAGTTCAAATGCTTTTTGAAGGGACGGTGGCAGGATAAAACGTTGATTGTCCAGCCTTCCTTCACGATGGTGACTGTTGGCAGCGATGTGTTGAGAGAAGCACACTTAAGCCCCTACTTACAGAGTGGCGTACACAACTTTGACGTGTACATTGTGGAAGATAAAGTAAGGTACTTCGGAAAGGTGAAGGATATTACATCTCTTTAATATGATTGGCGCGAAGATATTTTGTTTTGTCTTTCAAATTCTTGTGAACAACTGCACCACATCCAATCACACAAAATTCACCCACTTCGACGTATGGTTCGACTGTGGCATGAGGGTATAGTATGGTTCCCTTTCCAATGTGGCAACCTGTACCGATGCAGACATGAGGTGTGACAATGACTCCTTCCTCAAGAACACATAGTTCGATATTGGTGAATGCATTAATACCTACAAAATCTCCGATCTTTGCTTGTGGATAGATGGAGGATTGATAAATCAGCACCCCCTCTCCAATGGTGATATTCTATAATCTCTGTATATTTTCTGGTACAAGCGAAGGAAAATGAAATCCCCTTTCTCGTAACATCTTTGCACGCTCCAAGCGTCTTTCCACAGGAAAGACAAAGCCAAGAATCAGGTGATCTAATCCTTTTTGTTGAAAGTGTTGTACTGTTTCAGAGGATCCTACAATAGGAATAGGATAATCGTGACTTATTTTATAATCATCAAGAAACCCCTCAACACGATACTGCTCAGCATACTCTTGTCGTATCCATTCTGCAAGAGCAATTCCAGTATCTCCAGCACCATAAATAAGAAGAGGTATTGTCATAGAGTGCATTCACAAATATCTGTTTAAAAAACTTCACCTACTACTATGATTTCTTCTCAAAGAGCTTGTCATACTTTTTTCGTATCAGGTGCTTGCATTTCACTGACGTGTCCACATACATGGGAATGCTTTTCTTGTAGAGATCATTGGAGAAACAGAGATCATCAAAGGTGCCGCGATCAGCGTCTGAGCGGAAGGGAATGTGCTCCAGGATGGAACGATGAATGATGATACAACCAAGGCCTGCTCCGCGGATTCTGAAGAATTTGTCACCGTCTACTTCTTTGGGTGTGCAGAGATGCGCACGATCAGAATGTTCCATGCCAGGAAGAAGCGTGCAGATCAAGGGCATGATCTGTTTTGTTGTCTTGATGGGCTTGTCTTTGACTTTGTAGGTGATGACAAATTCCTTGTAGTAGACACCGGAGACTACAGGCTTCTTGTGACTGAGTAAACGTTCGATCACGTCTTGCGGGGGGATGACATCCTGTTCGAGACTGAGAAAATAGTCATATTTGTTTTTGAGGAGGACTTCGCGGATCATGTTGCGCGCGTGAATCACGCGCTCACGCACATCAGGCAGATGAGGGGTTCTAATGACTGGTAAACCAGATGCTTGGAGTTGCTTTTCATACTGATCCTCCTTGGAGTTGTCTGCAATCAGCACATCATAGTTTGGGTAGGTGAGTTCCTTCACCCGTGCTGCATATTCTTCCAGGCAGTATGCATAGGCATCTGCGGTGGGGCAGCCTACTAAGACCTTTGGAGGAGACATAAAAGAAAAAAGAAAGAACACTCTTATAATCTTTACCTTTCCACCTTTCTCTGTAGGGGGCTATTTCTTTCCCATAACACCCATCAAACCCCACAGGATAAACAGCACGGACCACCAACTGAGATTCCAGAAGGTAATCACGTTCAGGTCGGTGAGTAAATAGAGAACACCTGCAATCAGTGTTACCCACGCTAACCATCCTGGGCAGTCACCCTTCATGTCTCCACCCCCCTTTTTTGATGGTGGAATGAAGTACTTTCTGTATATAAACCTTGTCTTCCGCTGTACGTGTTTAGCTCCCCAGATCAGAGGCAAATTTAACCTCCGTTCCACTGAAAACTTTTAAGAAAGTGAAAA
>CAYJXC010000043.1:0-5287 GCA_964374075.1 Candidatus Woesearchaeota archaeon | reverse complement strand
CAAATGTAGAATTCACACAAGAAGATTAATTTTGCCTGAACTGAGATGATATTTGGTAGGAATTAATATTTTGTGTAATATAAAGTCTACGGGTATAATAATCATTTCTCAATAAGAAGCAGATCAGGATCTTCCAGATGTTCAATCAAGGTATTGGTAAATCTGGCTACCTCAGCACCATCCACAATCCGATGATCAAACGTGATTGACAAGGGTAAGATCTTTAGTGTCTCCATCTGTCCGCCGATCACACGCAATCTCTCGACAATCTTTCCCACACCTAAGATCGCGCATTCCCCAGGATTGATAATCGGTGTTCCATACAATCCTCCTAGGGATCCATAATTCGTGATGGTAAAGGTGCTGCCCTTCACATCACCGATGTCAATTGTGCGTTGCCGTGCCTTCTCAGCAAGCTCTTCAATCTCCTTCGCAATCTCCAGCATGCTCTTCTGGTCCGCTCCCTTGATCACAAACACCATCAGCCCATCCGGTGTGTCAACGCCAATCCCAATGTTGTAATATTTTTTCACCACAATGTCCTGGCTGCCATCCTCGCCTGGTTCAAGAGAAGAATTCACGTACGGGTGCTTCTTCAGCGCAGCAATCAATGCCTTCATGATGAAGGGCAAGTAGGTCAACTTAATTCCTTCCTTCACCGCCTTCACTTTTTCTTTTTCCCGCACCTTCACCAGCTCCGTCACATCAGCCTCATCCATGTGGGTGACAGATGCAGTTTCTGTGGCAGACTTCACCATATTCTGCGCAATGGTCTTTCTCATCCCTTTCAGGGGAAGATGCTCCACATACCCATACAGATCATATTTTTTCATCACCTTCGGCCCTGTGGCTGGAGGAAGTTGAGCAGCCTTGTGCACGTCCTCTTCCGTAATCTGCCCGCCAGTGCCCGTTCCTTTCACATTCATGAGATCAACCTTCAACTGTGTAGCTAACGCGCGCACCCGTGGCAGCGCCTTCACGCTTGGTCCAGCAGCTCTCTCCTCAAACACATTCTTTTTTCCACTCAAGACGTCCTCCGCTTCCTCTAAGAAGCCAACAACAGACACGGAAGTATCTTTCTTTTTCTCTTGAACAACGTTCACCTGTTCCCCCTTCCCGCCAATCACCATGATCACTTGCCCCACCTTGATGGTTTCTCCTTCACGTGCTCTTAGTTCCAACACCGTGCCACTTTTGGGAGAGGGAATATCAACAACAGCCTTATCAGTTTCAACTTTAACAACAACCTGATCTTCCTTCACCATATCTCCAGGTTTCACCAACCACTGCAATAACTCTCCTTCAGTAATTCCTTCTCCCACGTCCGGAAAGGTGAATGCATATGCCATGGTTATCGTTGGGCAACTCTCCGTTCATACTCCTCCGAGAGCACAGTCTGAAAATGAGAAATGAGCGTCTGTTTGACATTCTGCAAAGGCAGTGGTCTTCCCAGAATCTCACTCATCGCAAGAGGTTTCACTTGTTCCAGAGGAAAACCACAGGGATCAATCAGATGAAAATACGAGGGTTCCACGCGATTGACATGCAAGGCAAAGCCATGATGAGTATACTGGCCGCCATTCCGGTGGCGTACTCCTATCCCTTTGGTGCACAGCACAGAAGGTTTCCCTTCATGGACATACCAGGTAGCGCGATAGAGTTTATCAGTGGTCGGATTCATCGCATCAGCGCGTTGCACCGAAATGCCATAGGCATGAACTGTTCTGATCATCACCTCTTCCAACAATCGTAAGAATGGCAGTGGTCCTCCATAGGGGGCAATGTCCATAAGGACGTATCCAACAATCTGGCCAGGCCCCAAGTATGCAGCTCCTCCGCCGCGGGAACTCTGGGCAAAGGCAATCCCTTGTTGTGTAAGACTGTGCACGGGCACATGCAGCGTATTCCACTCTTTATTCAAGCCAAAACTAATGGTCGGATCATGCTCAACAAGCAAGAGAGTATCATCAATCTCTCCTCGCATGCGCTCCTCAAGCAAATCCTGCTGCATCTGCCACGTCTCCTGATAGGATTTCCTTCCAAGGTCAAACACACGCATCTCTAAGTTCACCTCTCTTCCCTCTATGAAAAACTCATCACCTTCTTCACTGCAGTTTGAATCCTGAACGGATCAGGCATGTATTCATGTTCCAGTGCATACAAAGGCATCACCGTGTCATATCCAGTCACTCTCTCCACCGGTGCCTGTAAGAACAGGAGAGCTCGTTCTTGGATCAAGGTAATAATCTCTGCTCCCATCCCGCACGTCCGTGGTGCCTCATGCACAACGACAGCTCGCCCTGTTTTTTTCACCGAATCAATAATCGTAGTCGTGTCCAACGGAAACAATGTTCTCAAGTCTATGATCTCACACGAAATCCTCTCGCTCTGCAACACATCTGCCGCTTTCTCAACCTCTCGTACCATGGCTCCATAACAGAAAATCGAGACATCACTTCCTGGCCTTCGAATCTCTGCCTTACCTAAAGGAATGGTATATTCTTCAGTCGGCACCTCCTGTCTGATCGCACGGTAAATCCTTTTGGGTTCCATAAACACAACAGGATCAGGATCGCGAATCGAGGAAATCAACAATCCCTTCGCATCATAAGGTGTAGAAGGAATCACCACCTTCAATCCTGGGATGTGCACATAGAAGGCTTCAAAGCTGTCCGAGTGGTGTTCCAATGCCCTGATCCCTCCGCCATAGGGAAATCTCACCACCAGCGGGCAGCTGTATCTCCCGCGTGATCGTGTCCTGATTCTGGCAGCATGCGAAACCAGCTGATCGAACGCAGGATGCACAAACCCATCAAATTGGATCTCAGCAACAGGTCTCAACCCAGCCACCGCCATGCCAATCGATGTTCCCACAATCCCAGATTCTGATAAAGGTGTGTCAATCACGCGTGTCTCTCCAAACTTCTGTTGCAGCCCTGTGGTCACGCGAAACACTCCCCCCTCTTTGCCCACATCCTCCCCCAGCACGACCACGCGATCATCCTTCTTCATCTCCTGGTGCAATGCCACATTAATTGCTTCCACCATGTTCAGTTCAGGCATGAGATGTTCCTCGCAACGCATCAGTCTGTTTCAAAGAGTCCAGCTGCTCCTTCAACTGCAGAGGCATCTCCTTGTAGGTGTACTTAAAAATATCATCAATCTTCATCTGGCTTCTGATCCCTTCAGCCTTCTGGACTGCCGCAGTGACCTTTTCTTCTGCCTTCTTCTGGATTGTTTCTTCCTTCGCATCACTCAACAGCTTCTTCTTCCGCAAATACGCTGCAAATCTGGTGATCGGATCCTTCTTCTCCCACATCTTCACCTCTTCATCGCTGCGGTACAGCGTCGGATCATCCGAGGTCGTATGGGGGCAACGGCGATACGTAAACATCTCAATGAAGCTCGGTCCGTGTCCTTGGTACGCATACTCCAACGCAGCCTTCGCAGCCACACACACTGCTAATACATCATTCCCATCAATCTGCATGCCGGGAAAGCCATAGGCAAATGCTTTTTCAGCTAAGGTTCTAGATGCAGTTTGTTTGCTCCTTGGCAGAGAAATAGCATACTGGTTATTTTGGCACACAAACACCGTGGGCGTTTTCATCACGCCCGCAAAGTTCATGGCCTCATGAAAATCTCCCTCTGATGTTCCTCCATCGCCAAAGAACGTCACCGTCGCCATCTTCTCTTTCGTGATCTTCGCTGCCCACGCAGCACCAACAGCGTGCAACGTTTGTGTGGCCACAGGAACGCAAATGGGAAAGATGTTCACATCATCGGGCATTCGATTCCCCTCCTCGCTGCCCATGAACACCAGAAAAAAGAGTTCCAAAGGCAACCCTCGCATCATCATCACGCCACTCTCGCGAAACGAGGGAAACAACCAATCGCTCTTCTTCATCATCAACCCCACACCAACCTGCGCCTCTTGTCCGGTGACCTGCGCAAAGGTCCCCATTCTTCCAGAGCGTTGCAAGCTCAACGCCTTCGCATCTGCAACGCGTGCAGTGATCATCATTTCATACAGCTTCATCAAATCCTCACCAGGTAATCGTGGTTCAAGCTCCGGAGCAACAATCACTCCATCCTTGTTCAAAATCTGCAGCTGCTTCCCCTCGCGAGGATCAAACTCATCAAACAACATTCATCATCACGTCCCGAGAGCCCATTGTTTCAAGCGCTCATAACTTGCTGACCCGCAAAGGAACTTCCCTGTTTTCCTGTTGAAGAAGAACGGCACGCCACCGCACCGCCCCTGATCAACCTCTTGGAGCTTCTTCAGATTGGCTTGGTTGTGCCACACCTCAAGTTTCGTCAGTTCTTTTCCCAGCTCATTCTCTAAGTGTTGAACCAGAGGCGTCATCTCGTTGCAGTGCACGCATTCAGTCCCATAAAACTCAAGGAGATTAGGATCTGCAGTCATCAATTCACCTCTCTTAAACGACAAATGATAATGAGAAGCCAACGTAGGTTTCCTATATAAAACTTCCTTTGAGTAGTCAAAAAGCATTATAAACCCCCTTACCTCTTCCACCCCCGAGGTGATGTCCTGATGATGGGATGCAAGAAATGCACCAAAGCTGGTGGATGGATCTTCTTAATCTTGGGAGTTCTCTTCCTGTTGCAAAACCTGGGAATGTGGAGCTTCTGGGGTATCCAATGGTACACGGCCCTCTTTGTGGTATGGGGTGTCTGCCAGATTGGCATGTCAAAGTGTCCAGACTGCCGGACAGTGATGAGCGGAAGAAGGCGTTAATCCCTTCTTCTTATTTTTTGAAGGAATGCTCAAGGAAAAAGCACAAGTTGTTTCACAGGAGGCTCAGAGTACCGTGGTGGCACGCTGGTATCGCGACGAACCACGTCCCTCTGTACTAACGAATCCAGTGCTTCATGCAGCGAACGGCTGAAGGGCGATGCGCGCAGCCCAGGCCGATACGAAAAATCATGATCATGCCACTGCTCCAATTGAAAATCACCGCTATCAAACTCGTGAACAGTGCCACGAAAGAGCTGAGCAAGCTGACAGAAATAGTGAAGTTCTTGAGCTATGGAATGCACGTCTCTCTCATTGAGTGACTCTCTCATTGAGTGATCTACCTACAAGATCAAATTCATGAACAATGCTCACAATAGTCTCTTCGGGTGTCAACACTGTCTTTTCCCTCCTCCACTGCTATCTAAAAAATACAAGCTTCCTTATAAAGGTTATGGGGCATCACTCGTGCACAACAACACAATCTTTAAATAGCATCTTTTTCTCATCCATTACTATGCTCACATA
>CAYJXC010000042.1:0-5476 GCA_964374075.1 Candidatus Woesearchaeota archaeon | reverse complement strand
GTGCAGGAAACCTGTACAGCGTCAACAAGACCTTTGATGTTGTCACCCAACCACCACGCAGCACGAGTGCGTATGCTGTGCCTGGCTTTAAGGAGCCGATCTCCAAAACCATCATTGGCGTGGGAGGAGTATCGAATGTTGGTGTGTTGACTGCTGATGGTGTTGCCAGGATGATGGCAGAGACAGCGATTGTGATTATGACGATCAATGGTGAACAACATACCTTCACAGTGCTGGAGATTGGGGAGGATTATACAAAGTTGGAGGGTGCTTCTGAGCAGTTTGAACTGCGCATCAATGGGGGAGAAACCAAAGAGGTTGATGTGGATGGGGATGGGTTGAATGATCTTACCATTAACTTGAATATGATCTACAAGAACAAGGCTGACCTTGTCTTTACTCTGTTAACCACACCCACACCCAGCGGACTACCGACGCCAATTCCACCTGGGGAAGAAGAGGTGCTTCCTGAAGAGGTGAAGGAGGGAAGATTTTCCTGGATCACTCTCTTTGTAATCTTGATTGTGATTCTGTTGGTGATTTTCTTTGTGTTGCACTATGTGAGAAAGAGACAGCAGGGCGGGGCCGAAGGCGGAGACATTAAGTTTACTCCCAAGGACTTGGGCATGGGGCGAGAAGGTGAGCAACCATTTGGAGGATATTCCTATCGTGCACCACCAGCGCCACCTTCCTCACCACCTCCACGAGAACAAGGCCCTCCGAAGAGGCCTTTCTACTGATGGTGAGATAGATTTTAATACGTCATCTTTTCTTATTCCCTGATGGCAACCAATCTTACTCCCCAGTACCAGAAGGCTGAGGAAGCTTACCGCCAAGCACGAACTTTTTCTGAAAAACTTGAAGCACTGCAAAACATGCTTCGTGAGATTCCCAAGCACAAGGGAACAGAGGCCATGCAGCAGCAGATCAAGCAGCGCCTTGCCAAGCTGCGGGAGATGGAGAAGAAGCAACGGCAGCAGAAGAAGGGTAGCCATGGGTTTGCGCTGAAGCGAGAGGGTGATGCGTTGGTTGTCCTGGTGGGGCCAGTGAATAGCGGGAAAAGTACCTTATTGAATCAGTTGACAGGAGCGCATGCTGAGGTTGCTGACTATCCCTTCACGACGACGATGCCGGAAATGGGAGTTATGGATTATCATGGCGTGAAGATTCAGGTGGTGGAGATCCCTGCGATTGTTCTTGGGTTTTACCGCACCAAAATGGGACCAAGCTTCTTGTCCTTGATCAAGCAAGCGGACTTGATGGTGCTGCTGTTCCGGACTCCTGAGGAGAAGGCACTGCTGGACAAGGAATTGATGGATGTTGCTGTGCCGCGCCTGATTTACAATCAGCAACAGGATTTTCCTGACGTGATCTGGCAGCATCTTGGATTGATGAAGGTGTACACGAAGCAGCCTGGGAAGAAGAGGGAAGAGAAACCGCTGGCGCTGAAGAGGGGAGCAACAGTGAGGGATGTGGCGCAGATCGTGCACAAGGATTTCCTGCAGCGCTTCACCTTTGCCCGCATCTTTGGACTATCTGTGAAGTTTGCTGGGCAGATGGTTGGACTGGATCATCTTTTGCAGGATGACGACACGGTTGAATTACACCAGCATTAAACACAGTTTTATATAGCAAGACATCTTTGTAGAGCGGGATGGGCAGGGACTGGTGGATTTTTGTAAGCGTGCTTGTTCTTTTTCTAGAGGGATGTGTGTCAAGGGGAGGTGAGACTGAGATGAATCAAAGCAACCACAGCCTTCCTGTTGTGATGGAAAAAGCTTCAACTCCTGTGAGCGGAGCTAGCGTTGCTGTCGTACAGGCAGATGATCTTCGCCTGCGACGCTTGGAAGCACTTGGCTTTGGGATTTTCAATTACTCTGTGCTCACCCAGGAGACCTGCGCAGGACACTATGAGCAGATCAGAGACCGCATTCTGGACTTGAAGGATGAGATTCAGGATGCAGAGGATAACCTGCGGGAAGAGGAAGAGGATGTGGAGGAGATGGAGCAGGAGCTGCTGGAAGTAGAGCAGAGCGGGAACGTGAATGCGGTGGAGAGGTTGCGTGATCGGCTGGATGAAGAAATTGATGAGCGGGAGGAAGCAGAAGATGTCCTTGAGGAGGCGCGGGAGTTGTATCACAGGCACCTTCTCATCAGGAATGAGATTAAGAAATACTGTCTGGAACTGAAGGTTTCCTTGTGAGAAAGATATAAAAGGTATTTTCTTTTCTTTGTTGTATGAAATGGGTTCATCAGGCGTATGCGCAACGGAAAGAAGAGATTGAGCAACGATTGAAAGATTTTTCTTTGGTGAAGGATGATGAGATTTTCTATGAATTGTGCTTTTGCTTGTTGACGCCGCAGAGCAAGGGAAGGAGGTGTGATGAGGCTGTGACTTTTTTACGAGAGAAGTGTTTCCTGAGGAATTCTGTGCCTCTTGTTCCTCTCCTGAAGAGAAAGACACGCTTTCATCACCAGAAGGCACGCTCGCTGCAGCGGATGAAGCAGATGTATCCGGTGATTCTGGAGAAACTTGACATAGAACATGATCCGTTTGTGCTGCGGGAGTGGCTGGTGGAGCATGTGGATGGGATGGGGATGAAGGAAGCGAGTCATTTCTTGCGGAACATTGGGCATCGCGGATTGGCTATTTTGGATCGGCATATTCTGAAGAATCTGGTGAAGTGCGGTGTGCTTGAGACTTTACCGAAGACTTTGACGCCCAAGAGGTATCTGGAGATTGAACAGCAGCTGTTTTCTTTTAGCAGGGCTATTGGGATTGATGCTGATGCACTTGATTTGCTGTTTTGGAGCATGGAGACTGGAGAGGTGTTCAAGTGATTGATCGGAGGGAGATTGTGAAGGTCTTGAAGATTATTCAGAAGACAGTGAAGCAGTTTGAAGAGCCTGCTGTGACGCAGATTTCGAAGGTGACGCGGCATGATCCCTATCGTGTGCTGGTGAGTTGCTTGCTGAGTCTGCGGACAAAGGATCAGGTGACAACGAAGGCATCTGCACGATTGTTTGCTGTTGCAGACACTCCGAATCGGATGGTGAAGCTGACGGCGAAGAGGATTGAACAGCTGATTTATCCTGTGGGATTCTATCGCGTGAAGGCGAAGAGAATTTTGAAGATTTCGAAGAGATTGTTGGATGAGTATGACGGAAGAGTTCCACGGACAATGGAGGAGCTGCTGAAACTGAAAGGTGTTGGACGGAAGACTGCAAATATTTGTTTAACTTATGCGTTTAAGGATCCAGAAGGTCTTGCTGTGGACACCCACGTGCATAAGGTGGCGAATCGTTTAGGATGGGTGAATACAAAAACACCGGAGCAGACTGAGATGGCATTGCGAAGATTAATTCCAAAGAGATATTGGATGATCATTAATGATACGTTTGTGACCTTTGGACAGCATATCTGCACACCCGTCAGCCCTTTTTGTAGCGTCTGCCCTGTCCGGAGATTTTGTCAACGTGCTGGCGTTACACGAAGCAGATAATCATTCAACACAAAGTTTAATAAGGAATATTTTCTTAAGATTGGTATGGGTGTTGTCCAATACGTTGGATTAAAAAAGTTGGGTGATGATGCGAGTGTCGTGCAAACCTTGGTGGAGCGCTATATGGAGAAACTCGATCGTGATTTTCCCAATCATCAGATGATTCTTCATACTAAATTGCATAATGTAGGTGGGCGCGTTAAATATTCTCTTCATGTACGACTGGAACATCCGCAGATGGTGGCGAAGGCTGATGCAGTGGATTGGGACTTGAGGAGGACGGTGCATAAGGTGATGCAAGCGCTGGAGAATGATATTGAGCACATCTTCAAGATCCATGCGCAGAAACAGGAACGATTTCATCCGAAGAAGGCAAAGCGAGGAACAGATACACGAGTAAAACTGAAACTGCGACGACGGGCGAAGCTGGTATGAAGCAAGTGATTCTTGTGAGGGAGGATTTGGGGATGCCTGCTGGAAAGTTAGCAGCGCAAGTTGCTCATGCGAGTGTGGAATGCGTGCTGAAGAGCGATTCCCACAAGGTGCAGGCGTGGAAGAAAGAGGGCATGACAAAGATCATTCTTGGGGTGAAGGATAAAAAGCACTTGTTGTTGAAGATGCGACAAGCGAAAATAGAAGGATTGGTGTATGCATTGATTGAGGATGCGGGACGGACGTTTTTTACTGAACCGACGACGACGTGCTTAGGGATTGGGCCTGACGCGGATGGGAAGATCGACAAGGTGACTGGGAACCTGAAGACTTTATAATTGTTACTTGCTAGTGAGGAAAATAGAAAGATTTATAAAGAGGTACTTTGTGATTTATTGGTATGGCACGACGACTGTTTCGTCCCAATTATTGGAAATATACACGTTACAAGAATTTTCTTGCTCAGATTCATCATAGCGATATTCCTCTAGGAGATATTCCTGATCAATGGGTTGAGAGTGCTGCACACATGCTTGCTTCGTTGTACCCCTTCATCAAGGGGCCTGGCGGGCGTCTCTCTCCTTATGATGCATCGGCTGGACAAATTAGACTTACCTTTCGGAAGGTCTATGCTTCTGCAGTTAAGTATGTGACACGATATGAGGCGCTGCTCGACGCACGAGACTCTTCTTTGACTCCTTTCCTTACTTCGTTTGGGGAACGTTTTGAGCAAGCGCGGCGAGAAGGGCGTCTTGAGGAGATTATTGGTGATGAAGCTGAGGAGAAGGGTGGCTGTGGGTGTTCGGTGATGGTTCGGATTCGCGATCCTCAAGACGGAAGCGTAAGTTCTATATAGTTTTCTCTCTCTCCCCCTGTGCCTATGGGTCTAAAGAAGTATTTTGACAATCAGTGCGCTACGTATGAGGACTTTCTGCGACTCAAAGAGAAGCTTAGGAATCAGGGTTACAGTTTTTATGGAAATTACTCTCTTGATGCTCGTATCTATCAAGAGATGCTGTGGCATGAGGATGCGGTTCGTGGGATAGCGCGTCGTTTGAGTGATAAGGCTGAAGGAAGAAACGCGGATGGGTCTTTGCGGTTTGCTAATATGGTAGAGGAACGGACATGTTATTTTGAGGAACATCGACAGCAGGCACTCGTGCGTACGACTGCTTATGTGGATGGAAAGAAGGTTGATACATTGGTGGCTTTCTTTGTGTTGGATCATCCTGATAAACATGAATCTTTCTTGCTGGAAAAGGAGCAGCTTGATGTTGGGAAGGAAAAAACAGAGGAAAGGTGACGGTGCTCTTGAAAAACTTTAGATGACTGAGTGGCTCCTGTTGTCCTCTGCTGCTAAGGTACGTGTTTAGCTCCCCCGATCAGAGGCAAATTTAACCTCCGTTCCACTGAAAACTTTTAAGAAAGTGAAAAAATAAGGCTAAAATGAGCTTCGTTTCAAAAACAGCTAAACACGTACCTGCTAAGGGCGCTGTTGAAAATCTCTAGAAAAGCATATTAACCCGTGAGCCTTTCGGCTG
>CAYJXC010000041.1:0-5486 GCA_964374075.1 Candidatus Woesearchaeota archaeon | reverse complement strand
AGAAACGTGGCTTATTTTGTGATCAAAATGCCTTTTCAATTGGTTTCTCATCTTCCTGCTTGATAAATTGGAAACATACATATCAATCGACATCGTGATAATATTTGGATTATTTCTCATTCTGTAAAATCCCTCGTCATTAGTAAAGAATCTCTGGCAATATTTGCAGTAATATTTTTGTATCTTTCCCCGATGGTGGGTTTTGCGGTAGCCTTTCTTGTAGTTGTTTGTGCTCCCACAATGCTTGCATCTTACTTCTTTTATCATAACATATATTCGGCACCCGAAGTATATAAATCTTTCGGTGCCCGAATAGATATGTTGAGTATTTTTATGTATAGTGATTGAGAAACAGAAATGTAGAAAAACGAAAATTGTATTTATTAGAGGAAGAGTGATTATTCTTTCTCGATAATTATCTTTCCTTTCTCTGTTCTTGCTTTAAGCTCCTTTCCCAATAAGTTCGAATCTTCTACTACTTTTTTTGGTAAATTAACCCTGTATTTGTAGTACTCGGTTTCGCCAAGTTTTTTATCAAAAGTCTTCATAATCTTCATGAAAATAATTAGGAACCCGAAGTTCTTAAATTTATCGGTGCCCGATTAGCTTTTTACGCCGAAATAGGTGTCGCTAACTTTACAGCTCACCTAAACCAAAGGTTTATAAATTCTTTCTGGTTCGATAGGTTTGGGGGTTCATTATGAAACTGACGTTAGCAGAACCGCGACTCTTGATTGATTCTGTAGGCATTATTTCTGAGTTAGTCAATGATGTCCGCCTAAAGGTGGATACGAATGGCATCGAACTTATTGCTATGGACCCTGCGAATGTTGCTTTGATCATGTTTAAACTGTTGAGCAGCGCGTTTACTGAGTATCGGGTGGAGAAACCTGTGCAGATTGGCGTGAACTTGGAGAACTTGAAGGCTATCCTGAAGAGGGTGAAACCCGCTGATGTGCTGATGATAGAGCTTGATCCTGAGAAGAATCGACTGAGAGTCAAATTAAAGAGCGATAGTGTGCGAACATTTCACTTGGCATTGATTGATATTGAGGAGAAGGAACAGAAGATTCCTGAATTGAACTTTCCCGTGAAGGTAGAGCTGAACAGCACTGCATTCGATGATGCCATTTATGACATGGATGTTGTTGCTGAGAGCGTTGCTTTGGTTGCGCTGAAAGGGAAATTTGTTGTTGAGGCGGAGAGCAATTTGAATGATGCGCGCACCGAGATTGCCGAGGATGGTGAGACGAAGATTCAAGGAGCGAAAACAGAAGTAAAATCGAAGTATAGCATTGAGTACATGAAGAAGATCATTAAGGGGGGAAAATTGGCACCGCGTGTTGCGTTGCAGTTCAATAAGGACTATCCGTTGCGTGTCGATTACTTAGTGAAAGACAAATTGAGCTTGAGCATGATTCTTGCTCCGCGCGTGAGCAATGACTAATTTTTTTCGCAATCTTTATAATATAGTTCACTTCTTTCTCTGGAGGTGTCTTCATGGATGAAAGGAAGGTGTTTTCTGTTCTTCTGATTGTTTTTGCAAGTGTGTTTGTGTATAGTGTGTTTTTTTCTAGTACGCCGCACGAACAGATTTCTGGAGAGGTTGTTACTGTTGGAGAAACTGTTCCTAGTGTTCAACCTCGTTATCCTGTTGGTTCACGTGTTCCACGGCAGCAACAGATAAGTGGTGGTTCTCAGTTTGGCAACCAAACGAATCAAACCAATACCACAGCAGCCACACCGCAACTCTATCCATCTTCCACGAAACGAGTGTTTGTGACTTCGACCCTCTATCCTGCCAACCTTGGTGGCTATAACGGAGGTGTTCAGAAATGTGCTCAACGCGCTGCTGTTGCGGGGCTTGGCGGTCAATGGGTTCCGTGGCTCAGCATTTTAACAAACACAACTCAGATTCATGCGCGCACCATGATTCCTCAAGCACGCTATGTGTTGCTCAATGGACAGACTGTGGCTGTCAACAAGGTTGATCTTACTGATGGAATGCTTTCCCATGCGATTGACTTCATGGAGACTAATCAAACTGTTCCTCCCTTCACCGCTCGGGTGTGGACAGGAACACGGTTTAATGGTTTAGGGACTTTGTACCATTGTGGCGGATGGACTGTTGCGACGAATTCTAGTGTTGGTACTATTGGTGCTGCCACTGTCGTTAATCAGGCGTGGACTGATCAAACAACTCAGCTGTGCGGCGGTACAGCTCGCCTATACTGCTTTGAGAAATAAACTGGAAAAAGGTTTATATAATCTCTGAGACTTGCTTTTGTTGAGGAAGAGGTTGAGCTATGGGTTTCTTGAAGGTTAGGGCCATTTTGATGATCTTTGTTGTTGTGCTGAGTCTATTTTCCGTGTATCTGATTGGAGAGGCGCAACCTGTCTCGGCTGTGCAACCGAAGGCCTGTTGTGAACGCACGATGGGGGGAAGTTTTTGTGTATATACTGATGCAGCACAGTGTGATCCGAGTTATCATCAAACTTCAACGACCTGTGAACAGACGAGTTATTGCCAACCCGTGTGTTGTTTGTTTCCCCAGCAAGGGAATTGCTATGCACGGGTGGGAGCTGCACACTGCGCCAATCAGGCTGGTGCTGTTGTTGTGGCTGGTGATCCTTCGTGTACCAACACGCCAGGATGCGAGAAGGGCTGTTGCCAATTGGGCAACCAGTGTTTTTGGACAACACAACAACGTTGTGTGCGTCAGGCAGCGTCGTATCCTGGATTGGATCTTCAGACAGTGTGGAATGGGAATACTGGGAGCGAAGCTTTTTGTTTAGATCAGTGTGCACAACAGGAGGAGGGATGTTGTGTTGATCTGCAAGTGGGTTGCCAGTGGATGACTCAAGAACAGTGTCCCGTTGCTGATCAAGGAGTTGGTGATGGCAGCAGTGGATTTTATGGTGGTATCTATTGCAGTGCAAGCAGTTTGACCTGTGGTTGTCAAGAACGCTTCAGAAAAGGATGTGTGCAAGGGCAAGAAGATGTCTATTGGTTTGACAGCTGCGGGAATCCGGAGGGAATTGCAGAGGATTGTGATTATCAAGATGGAACGTTATGCCAGGAGAAAGATGGTAGTGCTCGCTGTGCGAGCGTCCATTGTGAACAGACTGTTGCTGTACCCAACAACCCTCATGATCCCCGTCTTGGAGGATTTCGCTCGAATGGAGAGGGCTGGTGCAGCTATGAGAGTGGGACGGGTGGATTTTATGATCGACCTGGCAGCAGGCATTACCGTCATGTGTGTGTGAACGGAAGAGAACTTGTTGAGGAGTGCAAGGATTATCGTGAAGAGATTTGTGTATCTGGACAAAGCACTTCTGGACAACTTTCTTATGCTCAATGTAAACGTCTTGATGAATTTTCAAAAATTGATTTAGATCTTTATCAAAGAACAAGCAGTGTTGAACAAAGCATAGTCATGCCCAACACTCCTGGTTTTTCTGATTCTAGCAAAAAATTAATTTCGAGTACAACTGTAGACAAAGGTTCACGCTTTTGGGAAGGACAGAATGCATTGTCTTGTCAAAAAGGAACAACACAATGTAAAGTCATTTGGGCAAAAAAAGGATATTGGGATGATTGGGATTGCGAAGGAAATTGTCATTGTGAAACTCAGGAATATTTGGCAGAAGCTGCTAACTATTGTAAAATGTTTGGTGATTGTGGAGCAGATGTTAATATTCTAGGTCAAGGAACTCAGGATGGAATATCTGTTACATGGACGGGTGCTAGCGTAGGAAGCAGGCCAACTCATTTGACTTCGAACATTTATGATCGATGGAACGTGTATGGCATCTTTGGTGGCATGCTTGCCTTAAAAGATATTTTTGATACCTCTTTAACAAATCATGTTGCTTCTTTCTTGGGAGGAGCTGCTGTCACTAATGCTCTTGCTTATGTTGCTTACTATGCTTATCTTGGTTCTACTGTTGGTTTCGGAAGTTTGTCCGTTAATATTCTTGGTTTGGCTGCGACTGGACCTTGGGGTCTAGCAGCTCTCGTAGTTATTGCCATTTTAGCCATTATCTTCAAAGATCAAATTGGGGAAATTCTTGGTGATCTCTTAGGTTATGAAACGAAAACAAAAACAGTTACGATTACATGTGAACCTTGGAGTGCACCGGTTGGTGGAGATGATTGCGAGAAATGTGATGATGATGTGAGATATGACACGAATAGTTATTCTGCTCCTGTTGTGTGCAGTGAATATCGCTGCAAGAGCTTGGGTACAGCGTGTGAAGTGATCAATGTGGGAACGAGCAATGAACAGTGCGTGAGCAGACAACCGAATGATGTCAGTCCACCAGTGATTCGACCGTGGGTGGAGATTTTACCTGCTGGTTATGCTGTTGCTTTGACTGGCGCTGGATATGCTGTTCAACCTGATGTTGGCTATTGGCAGAAGTTTACGTTCGGCATTGAAACTGATGAAGTGTCGCAGTGCAAGTGGGATGATGTTCACACCAACAGTTATGACGAGATGGCTCACTTCTTTGGGACGAGTTTATTTGGGAAGCAGTTCAATCTGACGGTGAGTTTACCTGGCGGGCATGATTACACTTACTATGCACGCTGTGTTGATGTGAATGGCAACGCGAATGTGCAAGAATACACCATTCAGTTTGCTACTACTGATGAGCCTGACTTGACGCCACCAGTCATTGAAGGAACAAGTTTGGTCAATGGAGCGTATCTTTTTGCTAATATGACCAGCACCCCTTTGTGGTTATATCTCAACGAGCCTGTGTCCACTTGCTGGTGGAACAAGGGAATGGATGGTGATTCTCCCCTGTCAGTTTCGCATACCTTTGTCTGCGGTGATTCAGATTCTTGTGTTGGTTTGCTACAGAATGTTACACAAGGTGCTGGACAACAAAGCCTCTATTACTTCCGTTGCACTGATCTTGCCAACAATACCATGCAGCAGGGCTATCAGTTTACTTTGAAAGGCAGTCTTCCTTTGAAGATTTTGAGCGGTGCGCCCAGCGGCACGTTGTATACCCATGATGTCACTTTGCGTGTTGTCACGAGTGAAGGTGCAGAACAAGGAAAGGCTCGCTGTCGCTTTGCACACCAACCGCAGGGCATTTTTGTTGACTTTTTTTCCACAGGAGGCAACAAGCATTCTCAATCTCTTATGAATTTGGCACGCGGAGATTACCCATATCGCATTCTCTGTGAGGATATTGCAGGGAATCGTGCTGATACTTTACTCTCTTTCCGTATCGATGTTGATATGGATGCTCCTCAGATCCTGCAGGTGTATACAGTGGGTAATATAGTCACTCTTGTCTTGAATGAGCCGAGCACGTGCCGTTATCGTGTTGACACTCCACACTTTTCTTTTGAGGAAGGGACACTTGCTGGCACGGATAGTGTGATTCATGTCCTTACGGAGGTAAGTCCTGTGTATTATGTCACGTGTCAAGACCAGTTTGGCAATATGTTAGAGGGGGTGACGATTTAT
>CAYJXC010000040.1:0-5694 GCA_964374075.1 Candidatus Woesearchaeota archaeon | reverse complement strand
AATATTCTCGGTGGTAAACTCCAACGGCCATCAGAGCTTCGTCAAGATCTCCCTGCTTGTCTTGATGAATTTATTATGAGATGCATGCGCCATATACCTTTTGAACGCTATAGAAACGGGATTGAGGTGCAGCGCGCTCTGGAGGAGATCTGTCATGATCTGGAGAGGAAATGACATTACTCTGCACAAAGTATAAAAGAAAGTATCTAGCTTGTTCTTTAAGAAAGGGATATGGTGTCACTTGCGCAGGGGTGCCGGAGCGGTCAAACGGACTTGGCTTAGGACCAAGTGGCTTAGTGCCTACCTAGGTTCGAATCCTAGCCCCTGCACTCTTCCATAAGATATATAAGAGTTTGAAGCATTGAGTTTTTGATGAAGCTCCTCCCTTTTGTGTTGGTTTTTTTACTGTGTGCGACTTTTGTTCTCGGCGAGGAAGAGGTTTCACGCATTCGTTTTCTCGATGCTGGAACAACGGTGCAGAATGCGATCGTCCATTTTTCTCTGGTGAATGAAGAAGAACATTCCTTTGATGCGGTCCTGTTTATGCAGGGAGATGCGCTTGAACTCGAACAGGTGGAGGGAGCTTACCGCGGAACGATTGTGCTTGATGATCCGTCCACCGATGCAGCAGACTATGCTTTTTCTGGAGAGGTTACATTTGCAAGAGGGGATGTTACTCTCACTGTGTTTCCGATTGCTTTTCTCCGAGGAGAGGTATATGACCAATCACATACCTTAGTCAGCCGAGCTCTCTTGGATTTTACATGTGACACACCCACCTCTTTGCTCTTTCCTCCACGAACGGATAAGTATGGGTCTTTCACGAGCTATGTTTCGGTAGGACGATGCGTGGTGGGCGCTTCGACATCCGCGTTCCGCGGGAAGAAAGAACTTGCAACTACACGTGGACAATCCCTTGCTACGGAGATTGTGCTGGATACGAAGGTGGGAGCACAAACATTTCTTGTGTGGATTGTTGGGATTCTTGTTGTGGCAGGGCTAGTTGTCCTTGCTCTGAAGAACTATGTCCGAGTTCCTCGACTTCGCCAGAAAAGGAAAGAACATCCCCAGTTGATGAGTGTGAGGAAAACACTGAATGCCACAGAACAGCAGATCCTTGATTTCTTGGCATTGCACCGTGAAACAACCTCGGCAGCTCTTCGGCATGCACTGAAGATTCCTCGCACATCACTCTCAAGGATTTTAGAGCGATTAGCAGTGAAACAGATTGTGGAGCTTGAACGGCATGGCAAGATGAAGAGGGTCAAACTTGCCTCGTGGATCGGCAAGAAATAGGTTTTCCTTCTGAAAGGGACAATTTTTTGTCTTTTTTTCTGAAAAGGGATGATTTTTTGCTTCTTTTTTGATGATTGCTCCGCTGAATCTTTAAATAGTGGACATGATCTCTTTCCTTCATCATCCTATTGGAGGTTGAAGATTATGAAAATGAAAATGCATATGGTTGTGATGATCGTGGCCTTGGCTCTGCTGATGCCGACTGTGATGGCAGAGAGCGGGCCAGGAGAGAGCGGAAGTGGTGGTGTTAGCTACCACAACTATAAGATTACTGGAAAGTTGTACCAAGGAGAGGGAGAAACCTATTTCTTGGGTACGTATAAATATCGCGTGACATATGAGAATACTGTCCATGAGGATCCTAGACCAGATGCTTTTCCTCAACCATATGCTTTTGCTCAATTACGTATTGAAAGACCATCAGGCACAGAGACAGTTTCAGTTGGTCAGGGACAAAGCAAAACATTGAAAGATGGTTTGGTTGTCTTTATGAATGCGCTGAAATTGAGCTATGAGGGATCTGGTTCAGCTGGTCGTTATCGTGCTGAATTTACGCTCATCTGTGATGACAAATGCCAGGGCATTAGTCCTCCACCAAAAGTTGATGACCCATCGTATAAGCATGAAGACTGCAAGACAAATTGTATGAAGAGTTGTGGATCGCTTACAGTTGTTCAGTGGGATAGTCCAGAGATGAGATGTGTTGATGAGTGCATTAGGGCAAAATGTAACTTTCCTAAAACTGACGTGTATCCTCAACCTGATCCCAAGGACCGGTGCATCATGAACTACAAGAAATGTACTGAAATTGCTGAGCGTGAAGGCGAGGGAACCATAAAGATATGCGAGGAGAAATTCAACTCGTGTTTGAATGACATTCCTTATGGTCCTTCTAAACCAATACCTCCCAATCCTATGGATGAATGTTCAATGCAGTTCCGTTCGTGTGTGAGCAGGGAAGGTTCTCGAGAAAAATGTTCAGAGATCATGAACACATGCCAGCAGAAATACCTTCAACAGCATTGTGAAGTGATGCGCAAGCAGTGTTGGCGCGGTTTGGAGCAAGCTATTATCGTCAAAGAATGTACACAAGATAGAGAAATACGTGATGATACTATACTGATTGCTCATCCAGATGAAGCACAAGTGGTTGGTGGGGGTCCAGCTGAAGAAAGAGCTCTCCCAGCACTAATACTTGTTCCCCAAGAACCAGCACTAGCTCCTCCGCGTTTTGAGATTTGTGAAGAGGAATTAGAGCAATGGAAGAAGGATTGTCAAGAGACTTATGAGATGTGTGTGCAGGGAAGAGTGATGTACACGCCTGATAAGGGTCCAGTAGTTGCTCTTGACCGACGAGAATGCCCACAGGGATGTTTTGTGGACAGCGAGGTCAAGAAGTGTGTTCCTATCGGAACGCGACTGACCAGCGCGAAGGGAGATCCGCAGTACTGCAGTGTTGATGGATCTGTCTATGCACAAAAAGAAGATGGCCAGGCTGCAGAGAATGATTATGAGTGCAGGAGCAACTCAGCACGGTATGGTGTGTGTGAAAACGTCGCCGAGCAGGTTGGCATCTTGAAGAAGATCTTTGGCTGGCTAGGAAAACTCTTTGGAGGAGCTTAAGGTGAAGAGATCTTTTTCTTTTTTTCTTCTTTCACTCATCTTTTTAATTTCTTTTTTTCCTCTTAGTAAGGCTGATGTCGCTACCCCCTGTCAATCACGTTGTCTCAGTCTTTACAATGAGTGCTATGAAAGCAAGCGACCGCCTGGTGTTGAGTATAGGCCGATGATTCTTACAGAGGTTCTTACAGAGGAAGGTGTGATGGTTTTGGAGTGCGATGTTGATAGAACCATCTGTCGATTTACCAATCTTACTCTTGAAGATTTAAAGATTCCAGAATGTGAAGAGCTTGTGAAGGAGTGTTCAGTTGACTGCCAACGTTCTGCTTATCCGAAGTCTTGCGGAGAGGGATGCTATTCTTTTTCTACTCTCAACTGTGTTCCTCCTGGGTATCGCGTTCTTGAACGAGGTATGCCGGTGTACTGCAGTTTGGATGGCGTCTTGGACATGTAAAAGGAGAAGGGTGAGCTGGCCCAGCACGATTATGAATGCAGAAGCAATTCTGCACGGTATGGAGTATGCGAGGACGTGGCAGAACACGTTAACATTCTCCAGAAGATCGTTGGATGGTTGTCCCGGTTCTTTCGCTGAGCAGAGTTTTACGCTTTTCTTACACCAATAGATATTTCTCGACGTCTTGTTTCGTTGTGGTAGGACATATCATACACAAAGTGAGCACAATACCAAGAGTTTTCTTCTTTGGTGAAATAGACTTGTATTCTCCGTACTTCCCTTCCCCTTAATTCAGTTAGTCCACTGTGCACGAGCTGATTGAGGAGACGCTTGATCTGCAGGGGAATGTCTTCTTGTCTAATTCTTTGTTCAAGAGGCGTCATGGTTAATAAGAACCATACAAGAAACCTTATGAAGATTGCTGTGTGCCCACAATCTCAGGTGGCCTGTTGACGTTGATTACCGTAATCGAGATTGTTTTACTGATGGTGTTGATGCCATCTGTTGCTGCGATGGTGACAAGATGAACACCTGCATCGGTGTAGGACGCTGTCTTGGTAGAGGAGGACATCCATCCACTATAGGTGATGGTGACTGGTTTGCCAGCATCGCTCTCCACGCTGGGTGACAAGGTCACGGTTTCTCCTTCCTTTATGGTTATATCAGTTGGCTCTCTCACAAAGCGTATGGAAGGTGGGGGCACGATCGGAGCTGGACTAACAGCCACTTTGATGGATTTGTATGCTGGCAATCCACGGCTGTCTGTGCAGCGTATGGTCACGACATGAACACCAATGTCTTTCTGCTCTGTCTTCTTGGGAACTCCCGTGAACCATTCACGGTTGCTTAAGTCACCCACATAGCTGATCGTCACTTGATCACCATCGGGGTCAGTGCACTTTGGCTCAATCATCACGGTATCACCCACCATCATTTGCATATCATTCACGTTGCTGAGGACTGGCGGTCTGTTGCCTATCTTCACTTCGATGCAATAGGGTTTGGTGTCGGTGTATTGCCCGTCTGTCACGGAAATCTCGAAATTGTACACGCCTGCATCTCCTGGCTTTGTTTTCCACAATCCCTTGCTGCCCTTAAAGGGATCGGAGAAGGACACTTCCAAGCGTCCGAGAGGACCAAAGGGATGCGTCGGATCGGTTTCGTCAGGATCTCTGACAATGGAGTACAAGTCAATCAAGTCTCCTTCCGTCGCAGTAAAGGGGCAGGCACTTCCTGCAGGACTCTTGAGGGCTTCTGCCTTGATTTCCGGGGTTTTGCTGCAGTACTTTTCTTTGTCAATGTCTTGGGGTGTTTTCACGTCAGGATCAGTCACACAAAAACTCAGGGGAACATAGCACTGCCCGTCCTTATAGTAATAGACACAGGTATTTTCTTTTTTGCTGTACTGCGTATAGGAGGTAATGCCGGTTGGTGCTGCTTCCTTCTGCGGTGCTGTGGTTTCTTTCTTTCCGGTATTGGTGACTTTTTCGCCTGTTTGCGGGAGGAAATAGTACGCAGCAACGCCGATGATGATCAGCAGCACGATGACCACTGCAATCGTTATTCGTCGCTTTTCACGTGTGGTTAAGAACATTCGATTCCCCCTCGATTTTGAATACCCTTTCGAGTAGTTACAGAAGAGACTAGAGCTTTTTTAAAGCTTTCGTCGGGTAAAAACTACCCCTTTGCTCTGATGAATTTTTTGGAATTGAATTTAAATGGTGCTGCGGAGGTCTTCGTTCAATGTTTTTCGAGCTCTTTAATCAGAAGGAGAAGAAGTGAACTGATTGCTAGTAATCCAAGATATCCTGAGCCACGCAGCGATATTCCTGTTCCTCGAATGGCAGCATCACCTTCGGCAGCAAGCTGTTTCAGTTCGCGAAGGAGTGTTTCCATCTTGTCACATTTCTGCCCCTGCTTCAGCTTTTCGAGACATGCTTTGCCTTTTTGCAGCGCCTCAGCATGAGTTTGTTGGAAATTCCTTTTCCATGTTTGTGTATAGGTTGTCTCCTTTGCAGCACGCTTCACATCAAAGTGAGCAATTTTACCTTCACGTCGCACGTTCTGTAAATAATCTTCTACCTTTTGTCCTGGCAATTTCATTTGGTTTTGTATGGTTTCCATCTGCTTTGTTTTTGTTTCCACTTCTTTGAGGTCTTTGTCATATTGTGTGATCTCTGCCTGTAGATCCTCCACTTGTTGAATTGCTGCTTCTACTTTGCTGTAGTCTTGTTCCCTGTTTATACGTTCCGCAAGCTCCTTTGTTTTGTCAACGGCACTCTTACGCTTGGCTTTGAGCTCGTTTCCTTTTTTTTCAAGAACTT
>CAYJXC010000039.1:0-5765 GCA_964374075.1 Candidatus Woesearchaeota archaeon | reverse complement strand
CCAAAGCCACAATATTCCAGGAAAACTCAAATATAAGCAATATGAATCACTGTAGCAGAACACACCAAAATTATTCAAGATTCTCCAACGCAACTAAAAATTGCCCTCAAAGCTCCCCCAGAAGAGGGGAAAGAAAATCGTGAACTTGTGAAGTTTCTTTCAAAGTATTACCATGCTCACGTGCACATCATAAAAGGACATACCAGCAAGAAAAAGCTTATTCGTCTTGATGCTGCACAAACGCCAATAAATTCGTGATGCTCTCTTCCAAGATGTTTCCCTTCTGTGCGTCTATTTTCACGTTGAGAAGATGGAGAGAATGCGTAAGGGCGCTAATGTTCCAACGCGGTTGTTCCTTGTGTTGTAAGATGATAATGAATTTGATGATCTTCTCTTGGCCGTATTTGCGGAGGCATAACGTTTCTGCTTTCTCCAAAGCTTCATGCTCTTCAATCGTGACGTGGTCAAGGTTCAAGTGCTGAATGACTTCGCCTTCCTTTTTCAGGACTTCGGCATTGTCCTGGCGTAAGGCAACAACACCATGCTCAATGACAAAGGAAGACATCGTATCATCATGTGCAGTATAAAAATCCACTTGCAGAGTATCATCATTCTTACCGTCACGAATGCGAAAAAAGCTGCATAAAAAAGAATCGCGATGCTTCTCTTTCCACGCAAGAAAATCAGGAGAATGTTCAACAAGGGTTAGGCTCTGTTGAAGGGACGTCATCTTTTCTCGCGAATCTCGCGCTGGAGCTGGGTAAGGAAGGAATCAACCTTCACGCCAAACTCCACCTTCCCATCCAATGTCCTCACTGCCAACGTCTTCGTCTCGACTTCCTTCTCGCCGATGGTGATTGCATACGGTATTTTCAGGAGCTGTGCATCACGCACCTTCTTGGGAAGAGTTTCATGCCGGTCGTCAAGTTCAACACGAATGCCTCCCTCGCGGAACTGTTGGCACACTTGCCGTGCAAAAGGAGTGCATTTCTCATTCATCGTCAGCAAGCGCATCTGCACCGGACTCAACCACGAGGGGAACTTACCTCCAAAGTGCTCAATCAGCACACCCAGAAAGCGTTCAAACGATCCGATGATGGCGCGGTGAATCATCACAGGCCGGTGTCTCTTGCTGTCAGCTCCCTCATACGTTAAATCGAACCGTTCAGGCATCTGGAAATCAAGCTGAATCGTTGCCAGCTGCCATGGCCTTCCTAGGGCATCATTCACATCAAAATCAATCTTCGGCCCATAGAAAGCACCTTCTCCCTCCTTAGCATGGTAAGGTATCTTCGCTTTGTTCAGAGCATGTTCGAGTGCCTGTTCAGCCTTCTCCCACAGCTTCGGATCTCCCATGGCGTGCTCTGGTCTGGTCGAGAGATTCACCACATATTCGGTGAACTGAAACGTGCGATAAATGTTTGTGATGAGCGCAAGCACACCAGTGATCTCCTCTTCCATCTGCTCCTCAGTGCAGAAGATGTGTGCATCATCCTGCGTTAACTTTCGTACGCGTGTCAACCCGTGTATCACTCCAGATAATTCATGCCGGTGCAGCACGCCAAACTCTGCGAGCCGCAAAGGCAGTTCACGATACGAATGGAGGTGCTGTTTGTAAATGAGGATATGCCCCGGGCAGTTCATCGGTTTCACTGCAAAGTCCCGTTCGTCAACCTTCGTGAAGTACATGTGATCCCGGTAGTGCTCCCAATGTCCAGATTGCAGCCACAACTTTTTGTCCATGATGTTCGGCGTAATCACAAAGCTATAACCATGCCGTTCATAGAGTTCGCGCAAATACTTTTCAATTTCATACCAAATGATGGTTCCCTTTTCATGAAAAAACGGAAAGCCAGGTGCACTATCGTGAAACGAAAATAAATCCAAATCTCGTCCAAGTTTCACATGGTCTCGCTGTGCAGCTTCCTCGCGCATCTTCAGGTAGCGATCCAATTTCTCCTTGCTCTCAAACACCACACCATAAATCCTTGTCAGCATCGGATTCCTGCTGTCACCCCTCCAATATGCACCAGCAACTTTTGTTAATGTGATTGCTTTCAACTCTTTCATGTTCTTCACATGGGTTCCTTCACACAAGTCAGCAAAGTCACCGTGCTGTACGAGAGTAATCTTGCCTTTCAGTTCCCCCAACATCTCCAGTTTGAACTGCTGCCCCTTCAGCAGCTGCTCTGCAGTCTTGCGATCCACTTCTCGTGTTGAAAAAGAATCTCCTCGACCAATAATCTCCTGCATCTTCTTCTCAATCTTGGGCAGGTCATCAGCGCTGATCTGCAGATTCCCAAAATCATAGTAGAATCCCTCTTCTAACGGAGGCCCAATGGCCAGCTGTGCCTTGGGATACAAGGCCATCACGGCACTCGCCAGCACGTGCGCAGCACTGTGTTTGAGTGCATAATCAGCAATCGTGTCCTTTTCCCGTGGTTTCCTTTCAGGCATAGAAAAGGATCTTGTGTAAACCTATTTAAAGATTATGTCCCTAGCGACAGCACGAACACATCTCATCCAAATCACAGAAGGGAGAAATAATCTCTTTCTTTTTCTGAACATGGGAGAAACACCGGAAATCCCCTTAAAACCCACAGATAACTATATAAGAGGCAAATGCCATTCTTCCCCAATGCAAAAGAGGGAGCGAGCTCTCTGGATAGTGTCCTTGTGGATCCTCATGATGCCGGTGGTGGTGGCAGAGCTCTCTCTCCAAGGCCCAGGAAAATCAATCATGAACATTGGTGATGAAATCACCGTATCTGGTTATATGCAGCGTGACACCAACACCATTGCCACGTTCAAGCTGATGTTGAGCTGCACCACAGAGCTCCAGTTATTGGCAAAATCTATCTCCCTCCAAGCAAATGTGCGAAAAGAGTTCTCCGAAGACCTCGTGATTCCAACATATAAAGACGGGGCCTGCGTGATTCGCGCAGTGTTGGAAGCGCAAAGCACCATCATTGATCAAGCGTCTTCCCCTGTCTTTACCATCTCGCGTGATCTGAGTGGCACCTTTACCCTCAACAAAGATACCATCAAGCGCGGTGACACCTTGACTATCCAAGGAACCATCACGAAACTTGACAACACACCCATGAGTGGCATAGCCACCCTGAAATTCAGGCAGGGAGAAACAGAAGTCTTCATTGACACCGCATCTATTACTAATGGTCAATTGTCATACACCTTTGTCTCCAGCAACACGCCCTCAGGCACCTACACGATAGATATCACACCTCAAGATGTCTTCGGCAACACCAAGACCTTCACTGCAGGTTCCTTCACCATCAGCGGGGAAATTCTCATCTTCGCTGAACCTGACAAGCTCCACTATCATCCTGGCGAGCGGGTGAAGATTGAAGGAGAGGCAACCATTCTTGATCAGCCAGTCAAAAAAGCAACGCTCCTGTTAACGCTGAAGGAAAATAAGGCAGAGGATGACGTCTCCAACGGAAAATTCTCCAAAGCCATCCAGATTCCCTACACGATCACGTCAGGAACACAAACCATGACCATTGATATCGAAGACCCTGATGGCAATCGCGGTTCTCTTCCCCTCTCGATCATTGTGGATCCTTCTCCCACCAAACTGGATTTCACGCAGGAAAAGGAAAGCTATCTGCCAGGAGAAATTGTGAGCATTGTTCCAGTCCTGCTGGACCAGGCAGGCGAGGTGATTGACACGGAGATTGGCATCATCATCGCCACTCCCAAAGGCAAAGAACTCTTCACCGACACGATCCAGTCAAATAGCGGATATGAGTTTCAGCTGGCGGAGAATGCCTTGCCAGGCGCATGGAAAGTGAAGCTCTTTGCCATGGAGATGGAACACGAAGGAGCCATCCTCATTGGCGAACAGATTAAACTCAACTACCTCATCCTCAACAACACCCTCTACATTACCAACAAGGGAAATGTTCGTTTTTCCAATCCCCTCAAGGTCGAATACAAAAGCCTCGAGAAGAAATTCACCCTCGTCAAGGAATTTGCCATTGATGCGAATGAAACCGTGTCCCTGAATCTCGCAAAGGGCGTGGAACCAGGGATTTATGATGTTTACATTGACAACAAGGTCTTTGAGGACATTCCCATCACCAAAACAGGCTTGTCCACAGAAGAAAGAGTGGTAGCGGTGCTTGCACTCATTGCACTCATGATCTTCATGGCCCTCCTCTGGTACGTGGGGGGATGGATCCACCACAGAAGAAAGCACCCTTTCAAGAAAAAAGAGATCTGGCACGACAAGAAAGTCATTGCCGCCCATCATCCGCGTGATGACACAGAGCATGTCAAGCTCTTCAAGCAAAAGATGGCCTCATCCATGGAATCGCAAAAGCAAAAGATGCGTTTCAAAGTAAGGAAAAGCAAAGAGGGTGACGAATATATCTATGAGCTTCCTACAAAGAAAGAGCGTGTTCAACCACAGAAAGAACCATCATATCCTTCGTGGGATCTTGGTCGTTCAACAGAACCTCCTGGCTGGCGCGAATCTGATGATCAACAGGAAAGAAAGGAGCCATCCTATTCTTTTGTGGAGACATCAGCAGAACAAGAAGAAAAAAAGGAAGATGTGACAGAGAAGAAGAAGGGACTGTTCAATATGTTTGATTAGAGAATTAATTCAAAAGATCACCACTCACTTCTTCGCCAGCATCTCACACACCCTGCACAAGTCCTTCGCAGCAGGCTCCCCACATTCCTTGCACGTTCCGATCTTCTGCTGCTGGTAATGCTTCCGCAGCTCTGGCAAAATCTCCAAAAACGAATTGATAATCCCTTGCTTCGCTCCTGGAAATTTCATCTCCATCTCGTTCAGCATCTTTCCCACCGCTTCTCGAAAATTATCTCCAAAGTTCGGGCACTCATGATAATGCACAGGAAATTGTCTCAGCTTCGAGTAAATGGTTGTTTCCTTCTCGGTCATGAAGTACAACGGTTTGATCCTAGGAATGAACTTCTCGTGCATCAGCACTCCCGTGATGGGTCCTAACTTCGCAGACAACGCCAGATTTCCCTTGATCTGGTTCATCACAATGCTCTGGCACTCATCGTCCAGATTATGTCCCGTGGCCAGCTTGTCCACCCTCAGTCGTCGTGCTGCTTTATTCAAAAGGTACCTCCTCAGCACCCCGCACACGCTGCATGGATTGACCTGGTGCTTCTGCAGATACTCATCAAGCGTAAAGCCAAATTCCTTCTGATAGGACGTGATCACCAGGGGAATGCCTTGCTTCTTGCAAAAGGTCTTCGCATCTGCCAACGTCTGGTCGCGATACCCGTGAATCCCTTCATCAATCGCAAGCGCAACAAGCTCATTTCCCTTCCTCTCAAAAAACTTCTGCAGCAAAGACAGGCATGTGATGCTGTCCTTCCCACCAGACACCCCCACCCCAATCTTTTCCTTATGGTCAATCATCTTGTACTTGGTGATGGTTTTATACACCTTCTTCTCGAAATACTTCACGAAGCACTGCTGGCACAAACGTTCGTGATGCAAGGTGATGTAGACAGGATGTTCAGCGCAGTGTGTGCAAGGCATACACACCACTCTTATACCACATTTTTTAATAGTTTCGCCAGAACTCTCGGGCTCCAGTCCTGAATTAAATGCAGTTCATTTTGTTATGTACTTCTCCTCTAAAAATCTTCCGAAACCTCCGGAAAAGGCCTCCCTTGGGAGATTCCGACACTTTTACAAAAACGTATGTGTTTAGCTACTTATGCTCAGGGTCTGCCTGAGCATGCTCAACGGATTT
>CAYJXC010000038.1:0-5811 GCA_964374075.1 Candidatus Woesearchaeota archaeon | reverse complement strand
GGAAGTTTTTTTAATTCAGCTAAAGGTCTTCTCCCCAAGAATCCAGCATTAGATTCATGCCAATGTGTAATTCTCTTTTCTCCTAACTTAAAACAGAGGCAAATCTCTCTCTGATGATGAAGAGAGAGGAAATCAATCAGTCCAATATCAATGTCCCTCACAACGACCCCTAATGTTTCCAACAATTCGATCTGTGTATAAAACTCATAGGAAAGACGATGAAATTCCTTGTGAAAGCGAGTATCAAAGCGATGATCGGCTGCTTCATCTTCATACTCCACATCGACAGAAGCCGCAAGATCCAGCGTCTGTTTCTGTTTCATCGCCCGCACGAGAATCTTGCACACCTTGGGAAGAAGCTTCTGCGCCTCTTCAATCGTATAGTACAGTTTGTCCATACACCCACCACTACGCAAGGAGTTTATTTAAAGGTGTCGCTCCACCTCCTGTAGCGCCGATGCGCACTCTTCAAAAAACAAAAACTATATAAACAAAAAGACGTCAAAAAATATATTCAACGTCTTTAAAAGATAAAAAAAGAAAAAAAGAGGTAAAAAAAGGCTTTAACGCTTATTAAGAGTCTTTTAAAGCTTGTATGATTCCAGACGATAAGGAACTTCTTGATTTCATCAAAAAGAGGGATTTGGTGAATTTTAGCACGATTGCAAAATATTACAACATTCAAAACATGACGGTATCTGACCTCATGAAAGATCTCGAAAAGAAGAAGCTTGTTGTAATAAAAAAATTAGGAGGGTCAAAGATCGTCCGCATCCGCACATGAAAAAAGCCCAGGCAACAGTTTATGTGATTGCAGGAATCGTGATTCTTGTACTCGCTTCGCTCGGTTACATGCTCAAAACAAAAGTCCTGACATCAGAATGGGAGCGTGAGCGAACGCAATCTCTCACTGTTCCCGAGTATGCAAAGAAGGTAAAGAGTTTTACTGAATCTTGTATCGCGCAAGTGGCTCAAGAAGGAACAGCATTGTTAGCAGCGCAGGGAGGATACATTATTCTTCCAGAAGACCCCCTTCCTCCCTCGCCTGCAAATCCCCTTTCAAATGCCTTGCAATTGTTCCCCCAAGGAGGAGCACGAGTGGCATATTGGTGGTATGAAACTGCGAATGGCGTTCAGAAGAATCAAATACCAACGCTCACGGAAATAAAAATACAGCTGCAATCCTATGTAGACACGCACCTCGATGCCTGCCTTCAAGAGTATGGAGTCCTGAAAGATCAAGGTTATCACATCACTTCAGGAAAATCAAAAACAACAAGCGAGATAGCAGATGAAAAAATTTATCTGACCGTCAGAATGCCAGTTACCTTAACGTTAAATCATCAAACAATGACCCTTCAATCATTTTACACTTCTCTTGAATACGGCTTGGGAACACTGTTGAAACAAGCCTACAATATTATGAAAACAGAAGAACAACAGACCTTCCTGGAGCAGTATACTCTGGATATCTTAAATGTGTATGACGCTATTCCCTTTTCAGGCATGGATATGGAATGCACGCCGCGCACATGGAAAAAAACAGAAGTGTTCACCGCCATCAAAAATGCTCTTGCTACCAATATTCCTCTCGTGAAGATGGAAGGAACTGACTTCACCCTTTCTCAAGAGTTCAACAAATACTTCATTGTCCCTTCCAAAGAAATTTATGTGGGCACCACAACGCAATTCTTGTACTCCCCACAGTGGCCTATCCTGATCGATATTCTTGATGAAGAAGGTCCCATCGTGCAAGGAAAATCCTACACGCTAGGAAATGCAGCCTCACGCTTCCTCGCTCAATTCTTCTGTCTCAACCAGTATCATTTTGTGTACGATATCAAGTTCCCCGTGCTCATCACCATCAGCGATGAAAAGAACAATCTCTTCCAGTTCGCCATCATGGTTGTTGTTGACAATAATCAGCCGCGGCAGAACACGCTCTCCATTCCCGCCCTCGATATCCCCTCGCCCATCTGTGAAAACCCAACGATTCCCCTGAAAGTGACAGCGCTGTCCATCACGCCAACAGGATCCTTAGCACCAGTGCCAGCAGCTCAGGTTTCTCTCAAATGTGTAACGGCAACCTGTCATCTGGGCACAACAGATGCGACAGGAATCCTGCAAGCAACCGCTCCCTCGTGCTATAATGCAGCTCTGCTGGTGGAAAAGGAAGGCTTCCATCAGAACAAGGAATTCATCTCCACCAATGAGGAGGCAACAATATCACCAGTCTTAGAGCCCTTGGCGACGCTCACGGTTGATGTGCAGGTCATCGACAATAATAATGCACGCCCCTTGCAGCCGACAGAGCAAGCCATCTTCACCTTTGAAGAAAAAGACAAAGAACACATCACCTCAGTTGTTGTTCCTGGGCAAACGACAGTTTCTCTGCTCGCAGGAAACTACGAAGTGAGATCCCAGCTTCTCGTCAGCAGCGATCCTCCCTTCACGATTCCTGAACAAAATATCAAGGTCTGTAACGATGTTCCGCAAGAAGGAGCCTTAGGAATTTTAGGATTCCAAGAGAAGAAGTGTGTCACGCAACGCATCGAACAAACGCAGCTTCCCCAAGTTGCTGCTGGCGGGTCCTCCATCACCTGGTCGCCCTCGCGTTCAGCACTGGCGTCAGCAAAGAAAATCACCCTGTATGTTGTTCGGTCTTCAACTCCAAGGACGCTTCAGGATATCGCGAATCTTGAAAAATCATTGATAGAAAATGCACCCAAAACACGAGAACCCACACTGGAATAAAACAAAGAGCATCTCTTTCCTGTTAATGGTGCTCATGGTAGTGCTTCCTCTCGAAGAGGCATCTGCCCAAGGAATTGTGGACGTGCCGGGTCAGCAGTTTTCCAATATTGCACAGGACGTCATTTCAGATGTCACCATGCCTCCCTCTCCTGAGGAAATCATCGGAGAAGACATTCTTATCAATGTCGATCATTACGATCCTTCTGTCATTCCCACCACGCTCATCGAAGATCAAGGTGCCAACGTATTTGCCTTACTCGAAGGCACACCAACCAACCCCACGATCGAAATTGCAGGCATTCGCCGAGTCGTCTCCCGCCCAGTTAAAATCACCACCATCCCTCCCAACAAGCCAATTTCCATCGGTTCTATCCAGCACATCGCTCCCCGCCGTGAAGAGCTCTCCTATAACAATCTTGGATATCTGGTCATTCCGATACGCAGAATTCCCCGAGAAGCTGACGTGCCTGATCAGATTGATATTGATATGGTCTCGCGCATTTATTTTGATGTGGCTTCCGGTCTTGCAATAGGGCCTCACGAGGATGTGTTAACGCAGCAGCAGTACCAGCAATGGCTTCCCGACAAGGAGAGGCATCGCTTCTACGCCGGCTACATTCGCGCGCATGAAATTACGCCAACCACGGCAACCTTCACGATCTATGACAAGAATCTCAATGAATTTGGCACCTACACAGCAAGGGAAGGAGCAACAACCTCCATCATCAACACCTATCGCCCGGGTTTTGCCAGTCCGGGCAGGGTCTTTGACAAGTTCAAAGTTCGCGTGAATGAAATTCGAGGACAAGATGACACCGTAGCCCTCTACGTCACGAGAGATGGTGTCACCGAATACAAAGTCCTCTCCAAAGGACAACATCTTGCTCCGGATTCAGCATGGTTTATCTACGATATCAGACCATCGAAAGAAAGGAGTGAAGTCATCCTCAGGAATGACAAGCAAGATAGTGAATCCTTCTTCCTGAACATGTTTGTGGAAGAGGCAAAGGTCACCACACAACCAGAGCAATCAACAACGGAAAACTTGTTATCAACAACGCCATCTCCCCAACCTTCACAACAGGAAGATCCCACAGAGAAAACTGTGGAAGAGATTGAAGAAGCAGTAAATAATGCATGTCTTAGAGAAAGAGTAAAAGAGGATATCCAAACCTGTTATGATAAAACAGTGGGAGTGATCACTACTCTTCCACAAAACCTGAAAACGAATCTTCGTAACACAGTGTATAACATAGTACTGAGTCTTCGCAGAATCTTCACCGATGTTCAACAGGAAATAGAGAAAGAGAAAGAAACAGACAACGATCCTATCCTCGTAGCAAAACTTGTTCTGCTCAATCAAGCATTAACAGAGATTGATGATTTCATAGAGATATTTGCAACTCAACAAGAGGCTGCAGAAAAGCAGCGCGATCTCACAGCAAGCCAGGCGCTGCAGAGAGCAAAGCAATCCTACCAACGCATCCTTGATGAATACCCTGAATCCGATAATGCACCACGTGCGTTATTCAGATTAGGAAAAATCTACTGGCAGCGGGAAGATAATATCCCTCTCGCCATAAAAACATTTGAGAGAATTCTCAACAACTACGATGAAGAACACATTGCAAAGCTCCAAGAAAGTGAAGGAGTGAACTCAAACTATCTAGCAACAACAATTCGTAATTTACGACGGCACAAGGCAGCAATAACAACAACAAAGGGCATCAAAGATCTTCGCGAATCAGATGGCAGCACAACATCAATAACGGTCATTGAAGTGCAGGATGTTCTTCCTGATGAGAAAGCCACTGCAAAAATCAGAATCAACAACAAAGAACATACCTATCGCCGTGGCGACCCATTACCCCTAGAAAGTCCTGTGGGAAGTCCTGATGCGTTGAATTGGGAAATCCTCACAATTAAGGATAATGAAGTTGTTCTTGTTTCAAAGAATAAGGAGGGGGAACAAAAAGGTTCATCAACATCACTCAGGGTAGGATCAACAAAATCAATACTACTGAAGGAAAAGAACACAGAAGAAAAGATTGCTGTTGAACTGATCTCAACGAATCTGCAGCGCGAAGCCCATATCACGATCGAACCAGCGGCAGAGCAAGCCTTCTCAGAAGCACATTATACCTTGCACCTTCCGATTGAGAAGCGCCCCTTCGGACTTCCTCTCTTCAGTGAGTCCTTAGATGCAGAGATTGCGAAGACAGAAAAGCTCCTGGCAAAGCTCGATAAGATCATCCAACAAGCTACTGCCATCCACGAAAGCTGGATTAAATTCTGTTACCTAACCTATGGTTTCTTGTGGACGAAAAACCTTCTGTTCTTTGGTAAGGGAAAAGAAACGGTCGCACGCAATAAAGTCAATGAAATCTACAAGGAGCGCTACGCGCAAAACGACCTTGACTGCGATGGTCTAACGTTAGAATCATGCATTTTTGAGAAATATCGTGACGAGTATGAGAATGATCTTGACCTCATGGGAGATATTATCGGTGAATTTGATTCTACGCAATACAAGCAATTCACACAGCAATTCCAAGGGTTGGATGAAAATTATGAAGATGATAAGAAAACATTGTATATCTATCATCGTTTGCACGAAGAGAAGGGACGAACAGACGAACGTGTAGCGCAAAAATATTTTACTGCACTGCAAAACCTTCAGCTTCGTTCAACAGAAAAGTTAGTTATTCAAGGATTCTACACAAACAAGAAGTTCTTGAAAGAATATAACGGTCTTTCACAAATCCAGCAGGCAGAAATAAAGAACTTTTTGAAAAATGATCCAAGCGGAAAATCTGTTCAAGAGCTGTATGATGTAAACAAAGAGCAGATTCTGGAGTTATATAAAAAGGAAAAAGTTGACGATCAGATGCGAGAATTCTTTGATGCAAGACTCGCAGAAGGTGACAAAGATGCAGAAAAAAAAGTCATCACGAGCTTGCAAACATCCTACTTCCGTCCATTATCAAGAACAGTAGAGCTTTCAAAGTTAATGATTAAAAAAGATAATCAGGGATATTATACCAGGATGTATGGTAA
>CAYJXC010000037.1:0-5996 GCA_964374075.1 Candidatus Woesearchaeota archaeon | reverse complement strand
CGCTAGAAAAAGAAAAGGGGATGATGGGAATTGGTGACCTAGTACCCTTTCACATCTTCTTCGTTGTTCTCATCTCTCTCTTTGTCTTCCGATCCCTTCAGCGCTTCTTTGATGTCCGTCAAGCTCTTTTTAATTTTTATAGCATCGACTTTCTCTGCTTTCATCGCTTGCCCTGGAGCCATCTCAGCCTTCATTCCTGGGCCTGCACTCGCTGGTCGAGGACCTTCCATTCCGGTTGCTTCCCTCAGTTTGACAATCTGCTCATCAATTTCTTGCAGACGCTTCATGACTTCTATTTCAGAGAAACCCTTTCTCAGTAAGTGGTCTTTGATCTTGTCCCGCTTCTCTGTCAGCTTCTCGATCACCTTTGCCACTGTGTCCTGCGTATGCTTGTGGCGCCACTCATTGAAGAAACCTTGGTGCTTCTCGCGCAGCGTGATGATCAAGCGTCTCAGGTCTTTCAAGGCAGGAACCACTTGCTTGGTCCATTCCTCGCGCGTGAGTTCATTGTCCAGCAGCACTGCCTTCAGTTGGGTGGTGATCTTGCTGAGCTCTTTTAGCAGCTCTTCCATCCGCGCTGTAGCGTCCGGGTGCTTCTTCATGAACTCCTCATTGTTCTGCATGCTCTTCAGCATAAACTCCATCTGGATCTGCAGGCGATGAGAAATCTTCAGGGCATACTCTGTAATCACATATGCCTTTCCCTTGTTGAAGCTTGCTTTTACGTCTTCTATGTATTTCTTGACGTCATGCTCTTTCTTGATGTTCTTGATTTCCTCTTCCAGCTTGAGCTCTTCTTCATATGCTTTCACTGGAACGCTTATCTTTTGCGCTTTGAGGATCGTGAACCCTGGCTTTCCCTCGGGTTGTGTTGCTTCAGGAAGAGGTGCAAGCTCTTTCTCACCTTCGTCAGGGTTGGGTGCGTTCAGGAAGCGCTCATCATCTGTGTGGTACAGAGCACGAGCTGCTGGAACGATGCTGATTGTAAACATTGCTATCATTATAACACTCATCAGCTTGTGGATCATTTTCATGTGTTTTCCTCCATCATTGTTGTGCGATTTTTGCACATCGCGCGTGTGATCTGTGATGCTCTCTTTTTATCCTATTTATAAAGATACTTTCTTCCCACCCTTGCTGTATACTTCTGTATTCTTTATGATCCTTTAGAACCTTTTATGAGACTTTCTTGGAGAAAACGGGCATCTTATCAGCTTCTTTTTCGAGATCTTTCCCCTCTTTGTCCTTTGCTGCGTTTAGGCTGTGGGAAGCGTGATCATCGTAGGAGCAGATTCTGCCTCTCCAAAACCGCGGCCAAGAGCATAGAAGGCATTCATGGAGAGCGAGGAGAGCAGATCAATCACGGTACGCTCCTTCTCATAGGTTACCAGCTTGGCTTCGGTGATGTTGGCGAGCTCTTTGGTGATGTTGATGGCATAGTCTTTATTGCCGAGGACATCAACCAACCCGAGCTCCAGGGCTTCCTCTCCGAGATAGTAGATGCCTGTGGCCAGGGCTTTTACCTTCTCGTCCTTGAGGTTGCGGTTTTCAGCCACTTCTCTGATGAATGTCTCGTGAATTTTCTTGAGCTTCCTTTCGAGGAGGAGTTGCTCTTCTTGTGTGAGCTCTTTGAAGGGTGAACCAATGTCCTTGTACTTGCCTGACTTCAGGGGCTGGTAGGTGATGCCGTAGTCCTCGAAGAGCTTGGAGAATTCGAGATAGGAGGCAGTGACACCAATGGAACCAGTGATGGAGAGAGGATCAGCCACAATCTTGTCTGCTGCTGAGGCAATCCAATACGCACCTGATGTTCCCAGTTCGCGAATCAAGGCAACCACAGGTTTGGGTGCACTTTTGACGCGATCGGCAATTTCTTTGGATGCCACCACGGTGCCGCCAGGAGAGTTGATGTCGAGGAGAATGGCTTTGACGCTGTCGCTCTTGATGGCTGTGTTGAGGAATTCCAGGATGGTGGACGAGGAGACGGTCTTTTGGTAGAAGGCGGTGGTTGTTTCCTGGGACACAATCATACCTTTGATCGGGATGAGGGCAATTTTGCTGGAGGTGTCGAGTTCTGTGTCGAAGAGTGTGGCAATGCTGTAGCTGATGATGAAGAGTGCGATGACAACCAGCGCAATGGTGAGGATTTTCGAGGTCATTTTTTTCTTTGTGGGAAGGATGGTTGATGTTCAATCACTTCGGTTTGGGCAAGCATGTCAAAGAAGCGCTGGTGTCCTGATTTTATGATGTAGAGCGTGTCCAACAAGAGCAAGAGGAACGAGACTTTGGTGAGATTACGGACGATGCACTGCTTAAAGGTGAGGTGATTGGTCAAGGAATGCACGCGAATCTTCATCAACATTTTTCCCAGCGTTTGGCTGAGCTTGTACTCGAGAATGGCCCAGTAAAGAATGGTGAGAACACCTATGAGGAGCGATAGTATCATGTGCGTCTTGGTGAGTTCTTGGGTGAGCAAGGACCAGGCTTCGTTGAGCGAGGTAGTTGTTTTTTGCGGGTAAAGATTACCCAAGGGAAGGATGATGACTAGAGAAACAATCAACACATCAATGACGTAGGCGCAGGCCTTTTTCCAGAGCGGCGCTGGTGTGTTGATCTCAGCCTTTTTCATGAGAACACGATGGAGAGGTAAGTATTTAAACGTTTTTATGCAGATTGCGTTGTATGCCAGCAAACTCCTTGCATGGTGGTGTGCTGCACCTTGTGGTGCATCGAGAGCAGATTGAGGAGACTGTTCATTCTTCTTTAGTGGATTGCGTGCACCGTGCTGCATATCAACAGGTGTTGAAACGACTTGATGAGGTGGAGCAACTGTGCCGTCCTCTCAAGAAGATCGTGTGGGATGCTGATTCGTTAAATGATGATATTCATCAGGTTGTTGACCTGTGCAGTGGCTATGAGACGGTGATCTTGTATGGTATTGCGCGCTGCTTGTGTTTGCAGTATGCTGCGCGGAAGCTCATCCAGGCTGGTTTCTCTGTTGCGTACGACATTCAGGGCACGATAGACTAACTTCTTCTTCTGAGATTATAGTAGAGAGCTATGAGGAGGATGGTGAGGATGATGTTCACGAGCGTGAACGCGGGAAGTTGTGCTGGTTCCTCGAGCTTGATGCAGGGGATTTGGATGGTGGGATTGTAGGCATGGCATGCCACTGAGGCTGTGTTTGTGCAGGAGCGCTGCTTGAAGCCGTTGGTGCATTCTCCGATGGTGCAGGTGAAGGCATCCTTGCAGGCTGGAGGCATACACTCTGCGTCTCCATACGATGAGGAACAGGTGGTGCCTGAGGCACAGTTTTGCGGCGTGCTGAGTTCCAGGCAGGGATCAGCATCATAATTGCCGCAGAGCTTGATGCGCGAGGGGCTGTCACAGATTCCTAAGCCATCGACTGGACATGCATTGCTGCACTGCTGGCCATAGATTCCTTCTGGAGTGCAGTTGCTGGAACAGCCATCGTGATTGTTGGTGTTGCCGTCGTCGCAGGTTTCGTTGTTGGAGCCTTCGATGATGCCATTGCCGCAGGTGGCGCCTGCGTGTCTGGTCGTGATGAGGGTGTTGGCAGAACTCACGGTGATGGCAGAGCCGTTGACAACAGCGCGTGCTTGGAATTCATAGGCATTGGATGAAGCGCTGAGATGATATTCTGCTGTCCACGTTGATGAGGCTGAACCTAGCGTCATGGTTGCTGGTTGCGGATCAAGGGTTGCAATGGTGGGATCTTGTGTGTTGAAAACATTGAATTGGAAGGCAAGGGTGTTGCAGTTCGCTGCTCCGGTGACGTGCACGGGGACTGAGGATCCCTCTTGGGCAGAGGTGGCTGACCACGCTGCGTGCAATGATGATGCCGTGCAGTTGAGGACAGAGGTGCCTGGGCAGTTGTCTCCGGGAATAAGAATCGTGCAGGAGTTTGTTGGATCTGCGTCGCAGACATCTCCTGCGTGATCGCCATCAGTATCTTGTTGGCTGAGATCACAGGAACCGGTGGCACAATCGGCATCTGCTGTACAGGCTGTTGTCGGATCAATGAGACAGGATCCCTTCACTGGACCGTTGGGACGCTGGTAACAGTTGTCATCACAATTGGACACGTGGTTTGTTGCACAGGGAGTATCGGTTGTTAATCCGGAGTTATCGCCATCATCAGGAACACCATCGCCATCGGTGTCTGGTGAACCAAGACCTGCTGTTTGCTTGCAGCAGATCTGGATGGGATAGGCTTGACCAGCGCAGTCGGCAAGATGTGCGTTGGTGGCGTTGGAGATGGTTGCAATGCAGGTGGCATTCACACTTGCGCATGTGGATGGGAAATTAACATATTCGCAATTTATTCCCTTGAAACACAATGTTGTTCCGTTTGAGACGATATCCTTTTGTTCTGCGTGGGTGCAGGGGAAGGCTGAGGAACTGAGCTTGACGATGGCGTTACACAAGGGGCTTGTAGGATTAGTGGCGCATGCTGTGCTGCAGGTGTAATCAGATGGATTCCCTGTGCCGATGTTGGTGAAGGGACAGGCTGCATAGGGAGCTGCTAGGGCATCGAGTCCAGGCTGACAGAGATGAGCATTTTCTGTGTTGGTGGCCTGGAAGAGGATGTCATCGGAATCACAGGAGGTGGTGTTGACAATAGCGAGACCAGTTATTTCTGTGTGAGCTTGGCGAACCAGACCAAAAGAGGAGGGCTGAGGTTTCGTCAAGATATCAGGATTCGACGCAAGAAATCCTGCCAGCAGTATCAACACTACAGGAATCAACAAATGGATATGCTTTTCCGCCATCACGCGACCCCTTTTGAGCTCTCCTCTAACACACATCAGATTCTTTATAAAGGTTTTTACCTTCTCTGGCGCATGGTGTTTGATGATCTGATTGATCGGCTTATCATTCAAGAGCAGGGGAAATCGATTATTTTATCGACGCTGATTTCTGGCTTGACGGTTGCTCTCTTGACGCATCAGGAGATTGGGATTCTGCGGTTTAATCTCTTGCAGATGTTTTTTGAATTTGTTGGATTGCCCTTGGAGGGGAGGGGAGGCGTTTGGAACACCTTGTTCTTTGGGGTGCGGGGATTGGACTTTTTCTTAGAAATTTTGATTTCTGCTGTGCTGGCGTTTTTTATTGTGCTGATTGTGTTTTCCCTGTTCTCGTGGCTGTTTGGTGTGGGGAAGAGAATGAAGGAACGATTGATGTAAGTGTCTTTGATTTCTTTCTCGTTTGAATACACTCCTTGAATGTGGATGCTGGCTTTACTGATACGCTTTTACATTACCATTCTTTTGGGATAGCATATGACGTGAAACACATTACTTCACACTAAAGTCCCTTCCTCTGTGCCATTCGATATGACCATGAAGCTTTCTGTCAACACTTGCTATTTTGTTGCCGAGGTGAATTATATATCCCCCTAAACCGAAGGCCAATGTTAAATTGACGACAACAAGACTTAGGATAACATCCTCCGTTGTCCAGCTATTCCCTGTTAGTTTTTTGATTATTTGAATGATGATGATTACTGCTAGGATATAGACAATAATTTGCGCGATGATGGCCAGTTTCCTTCCTCTGTCTTTCATTGCACCCACCCATAAATCCTTGCAATCAGGAGCAGTGTTGCTAACACGATGATGATTGCGAGCACGACCAATGTGACATAGAGAAACTTTTCATCATTTTCGATCTTTCCTTCGCTTCTGTCGTGAGATGTTTTCATGTTCATTCTTGCAGTGGCTGTTCTTTATATGCTTTGCTTTAGAATTTCCGGAAATCTTGCGACTAGTGTACTCTTTCTTAGTGCAGTGAGAGAAGGATTTTTGACTGTTTGTCTTTTTTCTGGAGGAACTGCTAAAGTGGACGGAAGTACCTCAACCCTCATTCCTGTGGATGGGGATTTCCCTTCTAGTAATAGTTTATGATCAAAACCCAAAAACCGGCTCTGTTGAAAAAGTATATTAACCCGTGAGCCTTTCGGCTGCACGGGGGGA
>CAYJXC010000036.1:0-6277 GCA_964374075.1 Candidatus Woesearchaeota archaeon | reverse complement strand
ATTATTCAGGCTGAATGTCTCGGACGCCTCGGGCTTCAGCCCGAGGTAGTTCACTAGTATGTACAACATGGATTTGACAAAAGAGGCTTGTGAAAGGGCATCTGATATTCTTTGGCGTTTAAAGAAAGAGGGAAAAGTCATTGAAAAATTTGATTGTATTATTGCTACAATTTTTATGGTTAACGGAATACACAAAATTCTGACAAGAAATCCAAAACATTTTGAAAGAATTAGGGAATTGAACGTGATAGGCTATTAACATTAGCCACCACTTCTCAGTAGAAAAAATAGTAACATTTATAAAGATCTGTTCTTCCTCCTCGCTGGAGATCCTATGAAACATACCCTTGTTGTGATGCTGCTGGTGATGTTTTACTTTGTTTTAGGATTAGTTAGCGGGGTGTTTTTGAGTGGCTATGCGAACCGAGAGCAGCTTCCTGCAGGGAATTTCTTTGCTGTACCTGAAGAACGCCCGAGCCCTGGTGATCATCTGAAGGAATCCCAGATCAAGGTGTATAACAATAAGGTGGAAATTGACTTAGGAAAGTATCAAGGCAGCTGGGCCAGGTTTGCTGGTAGCAATTCGATGGATCCTGTGTTGGATGAGAGTGCCAACAGCATTGAAATCATTCCTCAAACGACAGATGACATTCAGGTGGGAGACATTATTGCCTTTACGTATGGCAGCAGCCTGATTGTACATCGCGTGCTGGAGATTGGGTACGATGAATTAGGATGGTTTGCTCGCACTGGTGGGGATAACTCGGCTGTTGCTGATCCGGGAAAGAGACGATATGATGACATTAAGTATGTGACGGTCCTGATTGCTTACTGAGGGATTCCTGGGAACACTATTTTTCTTTCTGCTTCTTTTGTTCGAACTCGGAGGCACATTCTGATGAGCAGAACATGAAGGTTTCGTCACCGATCTCTTCTTCCACCACTTTCTCATTGACGAGCAATGCACCACAGTTCGGGCATTCTGCTATCTTCTCCTCCTCTTCATACCCCTTCATGAATCCTTCGTCAATATCGGTAATCTCATCCTCATCTTCCATCAGCTCTTCGCGCCCTGCATCAGAGTAGATGTCCTCTTCCACAGTCCCCTTTTCCATCTCTTTCATGATCTCTTCCTTGGTCTTTTTTTGTGCCATCTTCTTTCTCTCATCTCCTTCTCGGGACAAAATATATGCTTTAAAAAGATTTCCCTTGTTTAAGCTATGCTTTCTTTCACTACGATGGAGAATGGCCCGAGGCCGGTGGGAATATCACCGATGATGCGCAAGCGCTTGGTGTCGATGATGATGATTTTGTTCTTGGTGTAACTGGTGACATAGGCATTGTCGCCGATGATGGTGATAGATGTTGGTGTTTCCACGTCAATCTCCTTGACCACTTTGAAGGTGTTGAGGCTGATGACAGCCACTTTGTGCTCATCTTTGAGGGCTACCAGCGCAATTTGATTGTGCGGTGGGACAAAGGTGACGAACACAGGTGTTACTCCAACGGGAATGCGGCGTGATTCTTTTCCTAATTTTAAGGGGATGAAAGAGATGTCGTTACTGTCTCGATTGGTAGTAAGAGCAAGGGTTTCATCGTGACTTATTGCTGCGCCTTCTGGTGTGGTGCCCACCACGATATTTTTTGCAATGTTTCTGATGAAGGGATTCACGATCGAAAGATAGTTAGCATGTGCACTGGGGACGTACAAGCGATCTTTTTTTTTGTTGATCACCATCTGCGTGGGATGCTTGAGATTGAGAATTTCTGTTGTTTCTTTCGTTTTTTTGTTGATGACGGAGATAGAATTATCATTGGTATTCACGACAAAGATTTCCTCGCCAATGGCTCCTATCCCTTGTGGCGTTTCACCTACGGGAATGGTGTGTTTCACGTCGTTGCGAAAGGTATCAATGACGCTGATCGTGTCGTCCTTGGTGTTGGAGATGTAGAGGCCATCATCGTCCCAGTACCCATAGGAAGGGAAGTTGCCCACTGAAATTTTTTCTTCTACATTTTCTTCATCCAGATTGATGAGCCAAACATCATTGGAGAGTGGGTTCATAACGAAGATCTTTGTTCCTTGTCCTGTGTAGATTTTCTTTTCTGGCTGCGGTGCTGGTGGCGGGGGTTGGGGTGGAGCTGGCGGATGTGGAGGCGGTGGGGGTTGTTGGAGTGGTTGTGCTTGTTGTGAGGATTGAAAGGGCAATGAGGGGACAAGTGCCGGGAAGAAGACATAGATATTTGCTACGATAAAAGCGAGGAAGAGGATGGTCATCACCATGATAAAGAATTTCCTTTTGAGAGCGTGATGAGGCGGCGGTAGTATTGGTTTTTCCACGGTGAATGTTGGTTCCACTGTATCTTGGCATAGTGATTACCTGTTTAAAAAGATTCGTTGCTACAAAGAAACAGTGTCAAGGAAGGGGTAGGTGGGGAAAAGAGGTGTTAGGGAAAAGACATAGCAGAAAACCCAGCCTACCCGATCCAATGACTATGAAACTTGCGAGTTGGGTTTACTCTGATGTAGCGTCCTCTCTTTTTGTGATTGCTAGGACTCTCTAACCCCCAATACGAGCTTGAAGTCGCACTCCCTTATAAAACTATCGGATTTTTCTTGATTTCTCCTGAAAAGTGGTATTAAAAGCAATCTTTAAAAGGTTTCTTTTCTCTATTTTTCTATGGTTACACGCACGTTAGAAGGGAAGGTTGCTTTGATTACTGGAGCAAGCGAAGGGATTGGCTTTGCTATTGCGAAGAGCTTGGCAGAACGTGGAGCTTCCCTTGTGTTGGTAGCACGGAATGTAGAGAAACTCAAACAGGCCCATGGCCATCTGACTGCAACGTATGGTGGCAACCACCTGTATGCATCTGCTGATGTAAGTAATTTTACACAAGTCCACGATGCCGTGCGTGCTGCATTGGAACGATATTCTGTCATTGACATTCTCGTGAATAATGCAGGATTAGGTCCGTTGGATATGTTAGAGAGGTTATCTCCCGAGATCTTGCGAACAACTCTCTTGACGAATTTGTATGGTCCGCTGTTGCTTTATCGGGCCATGATTCCCGTGTTCAAACAACAACAGCGAGGAACAGTGATTGATGTGATTTCACAGGCTGGATTGATGATTCTCGATCAGAATAGCGTCTATGCTTCCACAAAATGGGGGCAACGTGCTCTCTCGTTGGTGATGGAGAAGGAGCTTCCCCATGTGCACATCTACCGTCTCTATCCTGGTGTTGTTAACACTGCTCTCTGGGATAAAGATGTGAGCGAGCTGAAGATGAGAATTCGTGAGTCTGGCGATCCAAATTTACAACCCAATCAGATTGGCGAGTTTGTTGCTCAGCTCCTTGAGAATCCCTCTCTTGCAGAAACACCTGATGTGATGCTGCAACCACAACGAGATGGATCGATGGAGATCCGTTATCTCCCTAAGGATTACCTTGAGCTGTAGTGTCTTTTCTCTGCTCTACCTCTCCGTCTAGGCTGGCAAAAGGTTTAAGAGATTGCTATGCTGTTTCAGAATGCCATGGTATTGAAGAACCACGTCAACTCTCGCATCGCCATCCATCGGTCCTTCAAACGAGACGTTGAGCACCTGCTCTTAGCGATGAAGCACGTCTCCACTGTTTGCTTGACTGACCTCCCCTACGGTCCTCATGCCTATCCACTCCTCTGCGTTCAAACGCCGCCACACGATACATCGCGGGCGTCCCTACAACGGATTCTCATTACAGCAGGCGTTCATGGCGACGAGCCTGCGGGCGTCCACGCTGCCCTTGATTTCCTCCGAGACATTGCGCCCACGTTCTCGGATTGCTTTCAGTTCTACGTTCTTCCCTGCGTCAACCCGAGCGGCTTTGAGGCGAACACGCTCGCGACGATGACTGGTGTGAACATCAACCGCTCATTCACTTCACGCTCTACCGTACTGGAAGTACGTGCCATCAAGCAGTGGCTCAGGGCGTCCGGTCGACAGTTCCGAGCAACTTTCGATCTCCACGAGGCACCGCCTTACTACCAAGGCGAGGGTTTCACTGAACAGGACAACCCCAGCGGAACCTACCTCTACGAGATGGCACCTGATGACGGGATGCGTATCGGCCATGACCTGATCAGGGCACTTCCGCCGGATGTCGAAATCTGCACCTGGCCCACGATCTATCATGATGTGAATGACTGCGGAGTGATCGCGTACCCGACTGCCTGTCGTAACTCTGTCTATGCTCAGCGTACAACACTCGATGCCTACGTACACGGCCGTTATACACAGCATTCCTTCACGACCGAAACACCCACAGGTTGGAGCCTCGAGAAGCGCATTGCCACGCACCTCACCTACCTTTGTGTAGCACTCCAGCTGATGAGCCGCGATGCCTCCCACCGGCGGCATCGACCAGCGTGAGTACGAGATCACCACCATGTGTAACTATATACACATCTTCATCACAAGAACGAAAATATGCCACAGTTGAACATAAAGATATATAAAGTCAGACTCTTCTTTTTCTCTGAAAAAAGATGGTGCATATTGCCGAGCGTGAGATTCAGTTGCCGGAAGCGGTGATTGCGAAGCTGTTGCGATTAGCTGCGGAAGATGAACGTGTTATTTCTCTTGGTCCTGGGGAACCTGACTTTCCTGCACCTCCACCTATTGTCGAATTAACCAAAAAGTATGCAGACCAGTGCAACCACTACAGTCCACCGGGCGGACGGCATGAGCTGAAGGAAGCGATTGTTAAAAAATTAAAAAAAGAAAATAAGATTGATGCCCATCCGAGCAACATCATTGTCACGTGCGGAAGCCAGGAAGCGTTGCTGCTGGCAACGGCATGCACCTTAGATGTGGGTGAACAGGTTATCATCCCGAACCCGAGCTTCTTGGGATATTTACCCATGTTTGAGTTGTTTGATGCGTTTCCTGTTGCATTGGAGTTGCGAGGGGATGAGGGATGGGAGGTGAATGTTGAGCGGTTGAAGGGATTGATTGACTGGAAGAAAACAAAAGCTATCATGCTGAACACTCCTGCGAACCCGACAGGGACGGTGATGAGCAAGAAAGTGATGGAAGAAGTTGCAGATCTGGCTGTGGAGTATGATGTATACATTTTTAGCGATGAAGCGTATGAGCGGTTGGTCTATGGTGGAAAGAAGCACATCAGCATCGGGAGCTTGAATGGGATGCAGGACAAGGTGGTGAGCTTTTACACCTTCAGCAAGACGTTTGCGATGTGCGGGTATCGGGTGGGATATGCTGTCGGACCACGCAATTTGATTGAGGCGATGACTAAGACTCACATCTATACCACGCTGTGTGCACCCACGTTGAGTCAGATGGTGGCTGCAGAAGCACTCACGATTCCAGCGCGCTACATCGAGAGGATGGTACATGAGTATGATCGGAGAAGGACGTTCATAGTCAAGCGGTTGCAAGGGATGGGATTGCAGACTGTTGTGCCGTATGGGGCGTTCTATACCTTTTCCACCATTCAGCACGTGCATGACAACAGCTTTCAGTTTGCGTATGACTTGCTGAAACAGGCGAAGGTGGCAGTGATGCCAGGGCGAGAGTTTGGGAGGTATGGGGAGGGGTATATTCGCTGCAGCTATGCGACGGAGCTTCCTGCGATTGAGGAGGCGATGGATCGGTTGGAAAGCTATGTGAAGAAACATAGACGGCGGTAATAATTAGATATTCTCTATTTCGTTAAGAATTTCTTTCATCCTTCTCATGCTTTTTTGATAGAGTTTCCATCCCATGAGCGAGAACATGATAGTTATGATGATACCTATATAGAGAGCGCTTGTAGTTTTCTGCCAGATAAATGTTCCCACAAATGCGAGCATTCCTGTCGTCAGAAGTATTAAAAATGCATTTGCTTTCTGTGCTTCTCCCTGATATTCCAAATCAAGCCTATTTTTTCTCAGGTCTCTCTTTTCCATGGTTATTCACTAAACAAGAGGGCTAATCCGATTCCTACCGCGATCGCACTGCCGATTAGATATCCTACTCTTCCTCCTGATGCTGCAGCGATTAATATTCCTGCCATTGTCAAGGAAACACCCAGCGCGAACCTCACAAATTGGTTCCATTTAAACTTCTCTGTTGTCATCACTCTGTTTACATTTTTTTGTCTATAAATACTTTGTGGGATTTTTTCCGGAAAGTTTCCCCTTGTTCTCTCTTTTCTTTCTCTTTCTTTGCTTCTTTTCCGAGGGCGCTGTTGAAAATCTCTAGAAAAGCATATTAACCCGTGAGCCTTTCGGCTG
>CAYJXC010000035.1:0-6299 GCA_964374075.1 Candidatus Woesearchaeota archaeon | reverse complement strand
TGGAGACACGGATGTCATAGGCATATCAGGGAGAAAGGTCAAAAGCTTTATAAACATTTTTCGAGGCATTCCCTTCATGGGAACAGCAACGACGATAGAAGAATTCAAGGAACTAATGCGGAAACCAACCAACGTCCGCAACATCTGTACATCCGCCCATATTCATCACGGGAAGTGTATTTCTGGAGAATCAAGATTAATAGTAACAGATGGAAGCGCCAAAACAGCGAAGGAGCTCTACGAGATTGCGGAAAAGATAGGTCAAAAATTCGAAGAAAAAGAGGAGCATACGATCTATGATCTTTCCAAGCAGAATATCACAATATTCTCATTGAATAAAGAAACAGGAAAGATTGAAAAAAAGAAGATTGACCTCGCCTGGAAATTGGGGGGTGGAAAAGTTATCAAAGTAAGATTGCGAAACGGTTTTGAAATTGCCACCACACCAGAGCACAAGTATATCATCTTCGAAAATGGGAATTTTGTTGAAAAACTTGCGGCTGAACTGGGAATCGATGACCACGTAGTATGCGCGAGAAACATTGACTTTTTTTGGAGAGAAAGAAATGCAGTTAAAGAAGAATATGCTTTGTTACAAGTCCACGTTGTCACAAATAATCAAAAACTAATTCAAAGAGTAAAAAATCCATATGAGGATCTTGCTTTCGTTGAAGTAAAGGAAATTTCAGAATCCTATGAAGATATAGTCTACGACTTCACCATTCCAGACAATCACAATTTTGTTGCAGAAGGCATGGTCATTCATAACACCGCCCTCACAGACAACCTTCTCGCAGCTGCCGGCCTCATGAGCGAAGCTGCAGCAGGTTCCCTCGAAAAAGGTATGACCACCTGGCAACACAAAGACGAGCAGGAACGATTGCTGACCGTCGATGCAGCCAATGTCAGTATGACGCACGAGCACGAGAACCAGAGATTCCTCATCAATCTCATCGACACGCCAGGTCACGTCGATTTTGGAGGAAACGTCACCAGAGCCATGCGTGCCATCGATGGAACAGTGGTCTTAGTCTGCGGCGTTGAAGGCATCATGCCCCAGACAGAAACAGTCATCAAGCAAGCCCTGAGAGAACGTGTCAAACCAGTCCTCTTCATCAACAAAGTAGATCGTTTGATCAACGAACTCAAATTAGCTCCCGAGCAAATGCAGGAGCGCTTCACCAAGATCATTCTCGAGTTCAATAGATTAATTGAGCGCATCGCAGAACCAGAGTATAAAGAGAAATGGAAAGTGAACATCATGGATGGCAGTGTCGCCTTCGGCTCCGCGCGAGAAAATTGGGGTCTCAGTATTCCCTACATGAAGAAGAAAAATGTCAACTTCAAGGATGTGATTGATCTCTACCGCTCCGGCAAATCCGAAGATGAAATCCAAGCATGGGTGTGGAAGCACGCGCCAGTGTACGAAGTCATCCTCGACATGGTCATTAAGCATCTGCCCAATCCCATTGAAGCACAAAAATACAGGATCCCCCATATCTGGCATGGCGACCTGGACTCCCCCCTGGGAAAGGATTTGCTCTCGTGCAACCCCAACGGCAAGCCTGCCTTCGTCATCACCAGAATCACCATTGATCCCAAGTACGGAAGGGAGATGGCAGCTGGTCGTTTGTTCTCAGGCACGCTGAAGGAAGGGATGCAAGTCTATCTCAATAACGCCAAGCAATATCAGCGTATCGCCCAGGTCTTTATGTATAAGGGTATTCGCCCGGAGCAGATTGGCGAGGTCGTGGCAGGGAATGTCCTGGCACTCGGCGGGATCTCAGGCTACGCAGGAGAAACGATCACGCTCGAGCCTGATCAGACATTCGAGGAAATGAGGCACATCTTCGAGCCAGTGATCACCAAATCCATCGAGCCGATGAAACCGCAAGATCTGCCCAAGCTCGTGGAAATTCTCAAGAAGGTGGCAAAGGAAGACCCTTCTGTCAAAGTGACCATTAATCTCGAGACTGGAGAAAACCTCATCCACGGGATGGGGGAGTTGCATCTGGAAATCATCGAGAACAGAATCAAGGAGGAGCGCGGTTTCCAAGTGAAGACAGGAGAGCCCATTGTCGTGTACAGGGAAACCATCGAGAAGGAAAGTCCAGAAGTCGAGGGAAAATCCCCGAACAAGCACAACAAATTCTACTTCATCGTCGAACCCTTGCATCCAACAACCTATCTCGCCATCAAAGAAGGCAAGATCCCAGAGGGTCGCATCAAGAAAAATGATCCCAACCTCTATCGAGAATTGGAAAAGTTGGGCATTCCTGTCAAAGAAGGGAGGAAGGTGCGTGACATCTACAACGGCAATATGCTGGTGGACGGCACGCGCGGGATTGTGGCGATTGGCGAAGTCCAGGAGATGGTCAACGAAGGATTCGAGCAGGTGATGCGTGAAGGTCCTCTTTGCCGTGAACCATGCGTGGGGCTGAAAGTCACCCTCACAGATTGTAAGTTGCACGAGGACGCGATTCACCGTGGTCCCGCGCAGGTATTGCCAGCAGTGCGTTCCGCCATCAAGAATGCCATGCTCGAGGCCGGGGCATTCATGTACGAACCTCTGCAAGTACTGCAAATTGAAGCTCCCTCAGAGTACATCGGCGAGATCAGCAGGCTCGTCCAGAACAAGCGCGGTCAACTCTTAGACATGCACCAAGACGTAGAGCACATGACGATGAAGGCAAAGCTCCCCGTTGCAGAGATGTTTGGATTTAGCAATGATATTCGCTCAGCGACCTCAGGCCGGGGAAGCCACTTTTTGGTTGATCAGCTCTTCGAGAGGGTCCCGCGTGAGTTGCAGGACAAGGTGGTCAGCAAGATCCGTGACAGAAAGGGGCTCAAGAAAGAGGACGAAGATATCACTAACGAATAAGAAGATGAAGTTACGCTACGACTGCGCGTGCGTGAAAATACCGTTCCAGCAGGTCATTGAGCAGCCGCAGATTTTTCCCGTGTCGCCCAATGATTTTTCCTTTCACAGATCCATCCTTCACGTGCAAGACAACCATGCTCCCCTTCATCTCCATGCTATCGATGTTCAGCGGATCGAGCATACCCTTCACAAACTCCTCCACCTTCCCGCTCAGCTCAACCACCTTGATCCTCTTTCGTAACAAATGAGTCAATCGTTTGATGTGCAGTCCCCTCCGTCCGATAGCCCTCCCTGCATCGCCATGCTGCACCACAAACAGAATTCCAAATTCAGAAACAAACACATCCTTGACCCGCGCATGCGTGACCTGCTCAAACGTCGTAATGTAGCCAATCAGCTTCTGGTCAAGCTTCGTGCGCAATGCCATGATTAGTAGCTCAAAACGCTGACAGGATAATTTTTTTTGCACAGCTGGGCAATGTCCTTGCTCCCTTGGTCAAGAGCAATGATGTCAATTTTTTCTAATGCGGAGTAATACCGAAGACTCTTTCTAGTGCTTTCCTCGCAGTCCTTAGACAAGAAAACAGTCTTAGTTTTCCCAAGCTTCACATTGCGCAACGTCTCACGTGTTCCATAGGTAATTTTCTGTGATTTCAACGCCTCACGCAGTTTCGCAACGCTCATCCCTTCTTCTCCTTCGTTTCTTTCTCTGCTTTCTTCTCAGTGTTCTCATCCTTCAAGGCCACCCCTGCCCCGAACAGTTCGCGCATCTTTGCCACCAGGTCAGGCAATCCAGTTCCCACAGGCACCGGCTGGTTCAGCATGACATTCTCAATGACAGAATTGAGTTCATCCTCCTCTCCAACCAAAGAAGCACCCACGAGATGCTTCATCGGCGTCTCGAAGCTTGCTCTGGCCAGCACCGATTTTTTCTCTCCCGTAATGCCGCCGCGCGTGATACCCTTCACATCGCCAGACTGGGTCATGGCATCGGCAATCAGCATGATGTGCCTGACATCCACATCCAATCCCTGATCCTCAATCACCTTCACCGCCTCATTGATAACAACTTGTCGTGCAGCTTCAACACCAAGCACCGCAAGCACCTCAAACACGTCATTGGTCATGGTTCGTGTTTCATCCACATCCTCAAGCTCCAGGACATCCTTCAAATTCGATCCAGAGGTAATAATGACAAACTCCTGGTTGTTCTTCACAGGCAGGACTTGCTCAATGCCCTTCACGCCCTTGATGTACAGGCCCTTCACCTTCTCCTTCAGCTTATAAGTTTCCATCAGTTCATTCTCTTCCGCTTCCACCTTCAGCACGATCACCCCATCGTGGGATTTCACCTTCACATTCTTCAGGCTCTCCACAAGAGTCTTCTCGACATAGTCCTCTGTAATCTTCAAGTCCCTCATCATGGCCTTGTCCAGTTCCAGCTCCACCTGCAGCTTGCTCAAGTTAATGGAAAAGGAGGAAACAATCTCATGCAGCTTGGTTTCCTTGATCAGTGCGGCAATTCTCTTCACTTCCTTCGGATCCTTGCTGAATGGACTCTTGAGGTAAATCTCCATCGAGGGTGTGCTGATTTCTTTGCGAGCATCAAGAATCTCAATCAGGCGCGGCAACCCCTGCGTGACACTCACTTCAGCCACGCCAGCAAAGTGGAAAACATTTAAGGTGTTGTGAGTGATAATGCCGTCAGCAGTGGTAAAGGTTTCAAGTCCAGGAACACTCAGGTCATAAACATACTCCGAAGAAGGTACATGCTGAATTCCGACAATCTCGTCCCATATCACATCAGAAAAGAACATCTGTCGCATGATCATCAGTTCCTTATCGATGTCAATCTCTTTCTTCTCAGCCATCTGTTCAAACCTTTTGATATAGCGATAAAGTGTTGTCCTTCCTATCTTCTGCCTCTTCGTGAAATTGTTCACATATCGCGTCATCATACCAACTTTTTTTGCAGTGTCATACAAGAGGGTTCCAAAACCAGAGATCATATCAGTATAATCTTGAGAGAGAGTGTTCCAGAAATGTTTAGCCTGCTCAGCTAACTGTTCAAGAGCATGGTGCTTGTAATCAATATCAGAGCCAATAAACTGTAAGAATAAAGGTGCATACTTATAGGGTATTAACAACCAATGCTGCCCTTTCTTATCGGTGATTTTAAAAGAGAAGATTCTAAATCGTGAGAGTAGGAGAGCAATGCCATCGCGCAATTCAAGTGAGTTTGAAGACATTCTAATCATCTTCCTAAGAACATGGAAGTTACCATCACCATCAAAGTATCCTCGCAAGAGACCAGATACAAACTGATCACTAGCACTATAAGCAAAATCAGGTACTTTCTTGTGAGACGATCCCTTCCCGCAGGAATTGGCAATAAAGGTAGCGAGCAAAGTGGAGTTAACCTTTAAATCGCGACTTTGTGCAAATCCTCTGTGATGATAATCTTCAGTAGAGGAAAGAGAAAGGCGTGTAATAAAATCCTTTGCGTGGAACATATAACTATCATGAATATGAGATATACTGACTGCACCGTTGGTAGAAGATCCTTCTGCGAGATAAGCTCCCATAAACCAACCAGTCAACCAATCCAACTCAATTTCATTAACAACCGGTTTCAGAACTGTTCCTGGGCGATGAAGACGATTATTGATGATTCTTAATTGAGAAGTCGGAACATCAATGTAATGGTGGAGTTCAAGACGATCTTTGGCTGAAGGACTATAAAAGTGATTGATCACCGGTATTCTGGTACCAATGTCTAATTCGCTGCCCTTAACAGGAACGAGAGCATTATGCCTGCGTATAACAAAGGAATGGTTGTCTGTTGCTGTAATAGTCCTTCCAGAAGCAGTAGAGATCTTAAGTAATTTCCGATCACAGTGATGTCTACTGCATTCAGTAACTTTTTTCCACTCTATTTTTTCTTCTTCATTAAGGCTTGGCACAGAGATGTCAAGATCGTGCAAAGGCAACACTTCAGAATCTTTATGTAATCGAAATGAACCTTTCATCTTCATAAGATAATCAACAAAATCCCCTATCCTGACAATTTTAGCATCATCTTTTATTTTAATGACTATGGGAGTGCTACGACAAACGCTCATCTGGGTACCTGGTTCGCCAAACGATTCTGCTGTGATCACGCCGATAGCTTCTCCAGCATGGATGCGTGCCTTGTTGTACTGCTCCTCCAAGTACGCCAGCACCTTCTCTGCCTGCTTGGAGCTTAACTTTCGTTCAGCCGCTTCCTTCTTGAAATCGCGCAAGATATTTCCAGGGAGTATATGTTCATACCGTCTCAGCAGCTCATCCATCACTACGCCCCCAGCACATCAGCAATAGCTTTCACCACGCTGATCTTGCCTCCCTCGCTTTTGGACACATCAATCCCATCCTCTCC
>CAYJXC010000034.1:5903-6302 GCA_964374075.1 Candidatus Woesearchaeota archaeon | reverse complement strand
GATTCTGTTGTTGCACTTAATCACATTTATAATACACAACAGACCACTTCAGGAGATGGCATTGAGATACGTGATGATTCATACAGCAATTGGATTGCTGAGAACTATATTCATAATACTTTATTCCCCTGTATCCTCCTCAATGGCGCCAAGATAGGTTTCCTGAACATCGTCGAGCGTAATAAGGTTCATGACTGTGGGGATAATGGCATCCAAGTGGAAATTGAGGGAAGAGTAATCATACGGGACAACCTCGTGATGGGGCCGGTCGGCAACAAGCTTTTCAGCAGCGAACACAATCCTACAACACTTGAGAAGCTGTATGTGTATGGCAATACCTTTATTGATGAAGGAGGATATGGGGCGAGACTTCTGTGGAACGCCACTGATCTCTTCTTT
>CAYJXC010000034.1:0-5893 GCA_964374075.1 Candidatus Woesearchaeota archaeon | reverse complement strand
TCTTTACCAATAATGTGGTCATGGTGAAACTTTGTGGTGTTAACGGCTACACCATTGCAAGACCGGCAGGTTATACTGGCGGCGTCTTCGGAAACAATGTCGTGTATGCCCAACCCTGCACAGGCCCGGGAGTCAGCGGAGTCATTAATATTCCTTCTTCTGGGTACACCTTAGGGAATGGATTATCTGACTTCGTTAATGCTACCACCTGGGCGCCTTTTACCACCGTAACCAATTACAAACCAAAACGAACAGGAGCGCTTGCAGGCAGAGGAGATCCTGTCTGGTCTCCAGGGTTTGATCTGCTAAAACTGAAGATGTTCAATCCACCAGATGTAGGAAGCTTGCGGCGGTAAAAAGCTTTAAGAAACCAGAGTTCACATACCCTCTATGGATACCATCTGGCACACCTTCTGGACATACATTCTTTTCAAGAGACAGAAAGGTGTTCATCTTGCTGTTCTTGGATCCATTGTTCCTGACATTATCAATCTCTTTGCGATTGGAATGAACTTTCTTCTTGCTGGATTCACTTGGGCAACCTATGTTGCCCCCACCATGCCGGCATGGACGCTCATCGTAAATTATAGCATGCATTCGCTCGTCCTTATTGCAGTGCTGGGCGTCATCCTGTATGGTACTGCACGTTTTCTTCTCCCTTTGTGTTATGGATTAGGATTCCATGCTGTGTTGGATTATCTCACCCATCACTCTGATGCCTATCCCCCCTTCTATCCATTGTCGTCATGGAAATTTGTCTCTCCTTTCTCCTATTGGGAAGAGGGATTCTATCATCACGAAGTCATGATTCTCAATCTCGTCCTTGCATTGGCGGTGATGGTGTATTTTTTCTTGACGTGGAAGAAATCAACTTCTCTAGAAAGGGTGATCTTCACTTTTGGAGTGCTGTACTTCCTGATGTTATCCTCTTTTTATGCCCTCAATACCCGTTCTTTTGAACTCATCGTGAATGGTATCATTCCCTTCTTCCTCTTTCTCGCCCTTCTCAGCAGAAGTTTTTGGAAACAGCACCATAGAAATCTTTAAAAGAATCCTTCTGCTGGTTTTTGTTGTGCCGAGGTCGCATAACCTGGTATTGCGTAGGATTGCTATCAGCACGTGTTTGACTCTGTAGTAAGCAAGACATGAGAACACACTCCGCGCAGATATCCTATGTCCTTTGGACGTGTGGGTTCAAATATAAGGATTGCATCCTTATCAACCTGCAACCTTGTTGACACTCCCACCCTCGGCGCTCCTTTTCTTAAAAAATTGTGAAAGGAGAATAAACGTGTACGTGTGCTCTGCAGAGCACCCACCATAAGAAAGAGTCAAAAAATTCATATCGCGACCTCCACAAACTATATAAAAGATCATGCACTTAATGCTTGAATGAGAGACAAAATCATAGTAATAGTAGCCATTGTCATCGTAGTCATTCTCATCCAAGGAGTGAGTTTGTACTTTTTCACACGATCTGAAGAATTGGTGCAAGAACCAGTGAAGAAAACACCTGTAGCACCAAAGCAATCATTTCTCCTCCAACAACCATTTCAGCCAGCAACAAACATCTCCAATGAAACCGCAATGCACGAAGGATTCAGCGTGGGAGAGAAAGCACCAGACTTCGTCTTCCAGCTCATCAATGGAGAAATCATCATCAAGAACCGCGCCTTGAAAGATCGTCCCCTGGTCTTATATTTTTTCACAACCTACTGCATTCCCTGCTTGGAGGAATTGGAGCAGATGGAGGAAATCTATCCTGTCTACAAGAGCAGAATCCGCTTCATCGCCATGTCCACTGACCAGACAGAAGACACAGCAGCGCTGGAAAAATTCAGAAAAACCTACCGCGGGTTTGCCAGCATCATCGACCTTGCACCGCGCAAGCAAGAAACACTGATCTCCTTTCAAGCAACACGCCCAAGCATCAAACTCGCCATCAACAAGAAGGGCATCATCACCGCGCGAGACGATACAGAGTTTGATCACAATGACTGGAGAGATCTCTTCAACACGTTAACATAGCAAGAGAAAAGAGTTATCGTCTGCGTCGTCTGCGGGGTGCTGCAGGGAGAGCAGCTGATCCCTTCTTGCCTCTGTTCCTATCCATGTAGTAGCGCAGCGAGAGTCCAATCAGGAATCCGGCAATGAGATAGACTAATGCAGGATTGAAACAAATGGGTTGATTAAAACCTGGTGCAACCATGCGATCACCTCTTCTGTGTTTTGTTGAGCTCTCCTTCTTTTTAAAGGTTCTCTTTTTCTCTCATCACTTGGAAGTGATTGCCTATGCGTGAACGAGAAAAGTTATAAAGCACCCTTTAGGAGTCTTCTTCCATGATCCAACCGCTCTATCTCCACGATGCCTATCAGCAGGAATGCGATGCCACCGTGCGTGCCTCAGGCACACAAGGCACATCCATTCTTCTCGATCAAACAATCTTCTACCCTGAAGGAGGTGGTCAACCGTGTGATGCAGGAACACTCAGGAAAGAGGGAACTGCATACATTGTTCTCTCCGTCAAGAAAACACCTGAGGGGATCATGCATGAAGTGGAGAAGCCAGGACTACAACCAGGCGATCATGTTCATCTCCAGATTGACTGGCAGCGCCGCTATACCTTGATGCGGTACCACACTGCAGCTCACCTCTTGAGTGCTGTGATCTACAAGGAAACAAAGGTGGAAACCACAGGCAATCAGCTGGCAACGGACAAGAGCAGAATGGACTTCTCTTTAGAGGATGCGTCGCGTGAGCGCATGGAATCCTTCATCCAAAAAGCAAATAATCTCATTCAGCACGATGCTCCAGTGAAAGTGTACACGCTTCCAAAAGAAGAAGCAATAAAAGATCCTTCACTCTTCAAACTCGCTGTCAAAGACTATATTGAAAAGTTGAAAGAAGTCCGTGTCGTGGAGATTGTGGGCATTGACAAGCAAGCAGATGGTGGCACGCATGTTCGCTCACTCAAGGAAATAGGGTCTATCAAATTAGGAAAGATTGACAACAAGGGAAAGAACAACAGAAGAATTTATTTTACGTTGGTTCATCCCAAAGTGGAGTAAGAAGATCAAATTCTGGACGCCAAATCTCACAGCGATCGCCACCTCGCCCTTTCGCAATATACAAGGCGCGATCAGCCTGAATAATGAGAGTGCTGAGATCAGCATGTGAACTCGTGCCAGGATAGTTTGCAATACCAATGCTAACAGTATGCCCTCGAGTTGCTCTTTTAACACTCTGCAGCAACCGCCCACCAACGGCAAGAGCAGGAATGGGAAGGGGGAAGGGTAAATAACCGGAGGGGGGAGAAGGTTCTTGAATACTAGCAAAGGGAATACCAATGATGAATTCATCTCCGCCATAGCGAACTGCAACAGAGGTGCCAACAGCAGGTTCTTCACAAGAACGGATAATAATATCATGGCTGCGTAGCGTTTCTTTGATAGCATGTGAACTATCCCTCAAGAGGGCGTCACCTGCGGGATGTCCAGTGTAATGGTTCCCGTCTAATCCGTCATATCCTCGTTCAAGGTTGTCATTGACTTCCTTAAAGTGATCATGGTCAAGCATCAATAAAGAAAAGGGAAATCCATACGTCTGCGCTGTTTCTAAGAGGGGATTGAACGACTGTTCCATGACATCGGCGCGCAACAGCCCTGTCAAATTATCGGTATGTGCCTGGAGCAACAGCTGGTCTAACAGTTGGCACGCTTTATGGTATTGTGTTTCACCTAATTCTTTCAATAACATATCTCGAAGAACTTTGTCTTCCAATCGTCGTTGTGGGGTAATAGTCATGGTTAAAAAACAAATAGTAGAGGATAATGATATCTTACTATTTTTTTAATCTTCACTATTGTTATAGTATATAAATCTTTCTATATGTAACCACTAATAGATGACAATACTAAAGGGGAAAAGCTTTTGAGACCCCTTTCTTCCCTTTCCTGATGAAAATACGCCTCTTCCTGATGCTCATCCCGCTTCTCGGTCTCATCTTCGGTTATATCCTGCGAAAAATAGCTCCTGACGAAGCAGAACAAGGAAAGAAGTATTTTCTCCGGGGGCGTCAGCTCCTCCTCTTTATGCTCGTGATTGCACTTCTTTGGATCGCACCCATCACCTTTCCCATGGTCATCGCCTTCGTTGTCGGCATCATCATCGCCAAACTCATCCGTCTCCGCTACCTCTATCTAGGCATTGCAGCGGTAGCCACCTTCACCGCAAGTCACGAGCAGACGCTCCTCATCGCAGCACTCCTCTTTCTCTACGGACTTCCCTTTGGTACACAGATGATCAAGAAAGACCCTTGTCCAGCACTGGCAAAACATGCAGTGCTCTATCTTCTTCCTTTCATCCTCTTGGCAACACCATTCTCTTCTTCACCATTGCTCTCTGCATTCACAGCAGGAACACTCTTCCTGCGGGAGTAAACCAAACCTTATAAAGAGAGGTAGTCTTTTAGACTACGATTAGTGATGGACTTTGACAAAATTGAAAAGACAAGAGATTACAAAAGGCAGCATGAACATGACGTCCCGTGGGACACCGTATTGCGGGTGGTATTCACAACAAAGAGAAAAAGGATCGGCGAGCACCTCTACAGCTTTACAACAGAACACTACTATATCCTTGCGAAACTCGAAGGAAGAACCTTAAAAGTGATCAATGCGGAGAGGAGGAAATAACATGAAATGCCTAGAATGTGGATCTGAGCTGAAGAAAGTGGCAGTAGCAGTAGAAGGAGCAAAACAAAAAGTCATCAGTTACCAATGTACACACTGCGATTATTTTGAATTTGATAAAGAATCAGGAGAAAGAGTAGTTGAAGAAGTGAAGACAAAAAGGATAAGCCCACTCAACATTAAGCAAAAAGTGATTAAGATATCACACGATAGATTAGGAACCTATTTTAATGAAAATGTGAGAAGAAGTTTAAATCTCAAGGGTGGTGAGGATATTTATGTGAGTGTCCCTGACAAAAAACATATTGTAATCACAATTAAACGTGAAAAAGAATAATGGCACTCTATCTGATTGGATTAGGATTGGGAGATGAACAGGATATTACATTAAAAGGATTGCAAGCCATGAAGAAATGTACAAAGGTGTATCTTGAGTCTTATACGTCGCACCTTTGCCAGTATAGTATTCCTTCCTTGGAGAGATTGTATGGGAAAAAGATCATTGTTGCCACGCGAGAGATGGTGGAAGATCAAGAATCGCAGCTCTTGCAGGAAGCACAGAAATATGATGTTGCTCTTCTCATTCCTGGGTCTCCTCTGTCAGCAACCACCCATATGGAATTGGTAGTCGCTGCGCGCAGGAAGAATATTCCCCTCCAGATCATTGAAAATGCTTCTATTTTTACTGCCATTGCGCAGACGGGATTATTTTTGTATAAATTCGGAAGAGCCGCAACCATTCCCTTTGAGAAAAAACATCCTGAAAAGCCGTATGAGGTGCAGCAGGACATCAGTAAACCAGCACCCACATTTGAAACAGAAGCCATATCCAGTCCGTATCAGGTGTATGTGGAGAATCAGAAACGCGGATGGCATACTCTTTTTTTGTTGGATGTGGAAGGGGAGAAGATGATGACTGTTCGTGAAGGTTTGGACTATCTTCTGAAGAAGGGCATGCAGAAAAAAGCTACGGTGATCGGGTGTGGTGCTTTAGGTTCTAATCAGCCAGAGATTAGGGTCGGCGCAGCCGACACTCTCCGTCTTGCGAAGCTCCCCCAATGCCTCATTATTCCAGGAAAACTCAACTTCAAGGAAGAGGAAGCACTGGAGCAGTACACGCCAAAATTCTTCAAGAATCTCCAACGCAAGTGAACTACCTCGGGCTGAAGCCCGAGGCGTCCGAGACATTCAGCCTGAATAA
>CAYJXC010000033.1:0-6375 GCA_964374075.1 Candidatus Woesearchaeota archaeon | reverse complement strand
AATAGTTATTGACACCATTCCCGCACCACCAGCCGAGGTTTGTGGTTGCACTGTTGTCGTGCGAAGAGACTTCACCGTGTCAATGGCTTGCTTGACAATCATGGTGCCCAACATAGACACAAAGATGATGACGATGAGAATGAGGACTAAGATGTTGTTAGAAATTTTTTTATTCATTACTCTTCCTTCCTCTTTTTTCATCATTCTCTTTGTTTTTCCTTGCTTTTTATCTTTATAAACATTTTTATGACATGCTTCAGAGGACTTGTTTGCTCTTGTTCCTTTTCCACCACCAGAAGAGCATCAATAGGATTATACTGACGACGCCTATTCCCACTATCCATAAGGAAAGCTTAGTTTTCTCTTGGTTGAACACGGTGGTGATGGCTTTTCCTGTTGGAGAGGGTATGGTTGCACCCTGCGGAGAGAGTGTTGTGGTTATTTTTCTCTCGATTATTTTTCCTTGTGCTTGCACCTTTATCATCAGTGTATAGGTTCCTTCTTGGAGTGCGGATGCGTCCCATGCGAGCTTTAGATTTTCACGCGCTGCTGGATTTATCGATATTTTGGGAGAGGTCAGTGTGCTTATGATTTCATCTTGTTCATTCGCAATGGCAATGGTTGCACTGATGTCTTCAAGGATATCATTTCCCTTATTGTCGAGAACGATGGTGACTTCTGCTACTTTGCCGAGGGCAAGATTTTTTGTCTGGATATCTGCGATAGCCAATGTCTCCGTCCTCTGATAGGAAAACTCTTTTTTCAACGTCATTTCCTTTCCGTCATAATGAAGCGTAACTTCTGCTGTGTATGTTCCCCTCTCTGGAAGAACCCATTCTGTAATGAGATCACGGCGTTGTTGTGCTGGAATAGTTATGGTTTCTGTTGTCAATGTCGTGAGAGGTGTTGTTTTGTCGGTGAGACGAATGGTGGCATAGGCATGATTGATCTCCTTTTGTCCAAGATTTTCTACGGGAATCTTGAATTCTATTCCCGAGGGATGTTCTGCTATCACGAGATCAACAACAGCATATGCTTCTGGGTAGGGAACAAATACTTTTATTTTTGTGATGACTGCGACTGTTGCACCGATCACTGTTTCTCCTGATGGGAGAGAAGATTCCTCTGTGACCAAAATCTCAACATCATGGAATCCTGGAGAAAGCGCCGGTGGAAGATCGAGTGTGTAGGCAACATCGATTGATCCGAGTGAAGTTATGCTGACTTGTGAAGGAAGAGAGAGATATGGTGCAAGTTCGCCCTGTTTGAACAGAGATACTACGATAGGGCTGGCATCATCGTTCACGAGAGTAAACCTGTTCTGATACTTTTCAAGAGGAGAAAATTCGATACGATGTATTCCAGGAGAAACTCCCAATGCATGGACACTCTGGAAAAGAAGAACTGTGAAACATATCCATGCTGTTATTGCTATCCCTATTTTTTTTGCTTTCATGGTTTATCTCCCCTTGTAAAATGCTGATAGCAAGACACGCGAACTCTTTAAACCTTCTGGCTCGTCTGCTGGTGTGGTAATGTTGATATCAACGTTCACCGAGGCTATTGTGCTTGTTTCTGATTCATTGAAATCATAGATGGCAATCGTGTTATTGGTTACGGTAATGTTCGTAAAGGTTGTTCTTGTTTCGCTTGTGTTATAAGGCGGAGTTGATGATCCCGTCACGTTGATTCTGAACTGATAGTTCATTGCTGGAGAGGTGATGGTGTTAAACAAAAAGTTGTTTGAAGAGAGATTGACGTGGACTAATGAATTTCCAAGATGCTGGAGGACAAGCGGGGATGGTGAGTTGTCTGCAGTGCTGTCTGTGACGTTTAATCCCAAGCTGCCAAAGTCAATGGAAAAAGTGGTGAGATTAATATCAACTAAAACCGCTAAAGTGAGATTGCGTGGAATAGCGAAGGCAGAAGTGTTGGCTCCGTCAGTTGCATTGACTGTCCAGTTATAGCGGAAACTATCATCCCCAAAGAAGTCCAGATCATTGGTGGGCGTGAAATTGGCAGTAATGATGCCACTGATTTGCCTACTGTCGTCGCCGGTGGAGCAGGATCCCCCACTGAAGGCAAGGCAGGTAATGTTGAGTGTGTAGTTAATAGGATCATTGTCGGCGTCAGCTGATGACCAGTTGAAAGAGGGGGTGGTATCGGTGGTAACATTATTGTTTGCCGGTAAGTCCAGGACAGGTATGGAGGGAACACTATTCACCACTGAGACTGCTGAAGAGTTGACTTGGTTTCCAAAGGATGTGCCATCAAAGGGTGTTGCACCACAGGTCCAGTTTTCGTAGTGAGCTTGCAATGCTGATGTTGCTGTTCTGGTTGCTGAGCTGTCACCGGTGACAGACATGTTGTAGGATTCTGCAAAGAGGGTGGTGTTGTAGAAAGTAACATTCGCTGACAATCCTGTTGCTCCGTTGTCATCATGAACAGTAAAGGTGCAGGTGAATTGATTAGTGGTATTGGCAGGACTCGGTGTAAGAACCGGGCCTACAGAAATTGTGGGGGAGGAATCAAGAAGGAACATCCTCATCTGAGAGCTGTTGACATCAGTCTGGTCCGTAGCATTGACAAACCAGAAGTATGTAGTGCCTCGCAAGCGGTAAAGATCGAGAACCTCTGTTGTACTAAGAGACTTGTTGAACACAGCAACCTCATCAATGGTGCCATTCCAAGCATTGTTGACAATAGAGGCATCAACTTGTACACCTAATGAGAATGCCCCGTCATTTGCAGTAAAAGAAGCAACTGCCGTTGAGCCAAAGAAGATGCCATCCCTATACACATCAACAGTACGGTTGTTGTAGAGGACTGCCGCCATATGCACATATGTATTTTGTGTGCCTGTAAAAAAGCTCGAGATGGTACTTGCGGTATCATCGCCGAGGATTTGCAAGTTTTGTCCATTTCTTATAATTTGGAAGCCAGACACAGTAAATAATTCTGAATCAGCAACAGCCTTGCTGATAATCCCTGTGTGTGCCACCGAAGCAACGCTCCTTGTATTGAGCCAAGCAACATAGGTCTTATTGCCACCGATGAGCTCATCCCGATCGCCGAAACTGACGCTATTTGAGTTACCCGTACCATCACTCTGATAAGCCCCCCCTAATTTTCCAGTTGATGCATTGATGAAAGCATCTCCGCCAACAGTGCCATTGCTGATTCCTCTCCCACTGAAATCATACGCTCTGGTGCTGTTCTCTCCAAAAGCGCTGTTGTTATCCATGTGTGCCAGCAGAAGCAACCCTGATTGATTCAGAATCTGGGGAGCTGTCCAATTGTAGGTAACTGCTGTTCCTGGTGCAATGCTAATGGCACGGAAAATGATATGTTCAAGTCCAGGAGCAGTACCATTGGTGCCAAAGAAAGTAACAGTCAAGTTTTCTGTCGAATCCGCATCGTTGACAGTCGCATTCAAGGTAATATTACCTACTGAGGTAAATCTGGTGTTGTTTGCTGGTGCGTTAAGGGTGATGGTTGGTACATCTTGAGCATTCATCGTAAAGACACGAATATCAGAATTATTGTAGTCGAAGCGATCAGTGGCATTGACACGCCATCGATAGGTCCCCGTAGGTAGGCGGAAGGTATTGGCCACTTCAGCAGCAGAGAGCGAACGGTTGATAACAACAAACTCATCAAGAGAGCCGTTGTAATCTTGCGTGCCGGTTACTGTTTCTCCTAAGGTGAACTGCACATTGTTTGCAGAGATGCTGGCAACAGAGCCTGTTGTATGTGATACCCCATCCCTATAAAGAGTCAATGCACCATTGCTAGCGATAGTGACAGCGAGATGTGTAAAAACATCCTGGGCAAGGAAACTCGACGCAGTAACAGTCTGTGCATCTGCTGTCACAATAACATCTGAACCAGACTGATCAATTCTGAATCCAAGCTGGGCCCCGTCATTGAGTTTGTCCATAATAGTATGTGTTCCAGTAAGGATAGAAGGATTGATCCACATCAGATAAGTTTTTCCTGTGCTGATAAGAATATCTTGATCGCCAAACGAAATGTTGTCATTTATTCCATCAAATCGATAGGCCCCGCCAAGTTTTGCTGTGGTCCAGTTGAATGTCGCCCCCATTACGGTTCCGTCAATATTTTGGTCAGAAAAGTCGTTAACAAATGTTGTGTTTTCCCCATAAAAGGAAAGATTGTCAAAATGAAGCAGGAGAAGAGTATCGGCAGTCTTTTGGATGACGGGTGCGGTCCAATTGTAAGTCACTGCTGTGCCATTATAAATACCAAGATGAATTGACAGAACATCGGAAAGAGTTGGTGTGGTGTTGTTAGTGCCAAGGAAGTAAATATCAGTTCGATTGTACCCTATTCCCGGAAATGCATCTTCCGCATGGTCTGCATTTTGATCAATGACAGTAGCATTAAGGATGACGGCGCCGATGCCTAAAAAGCTTGAACCATTGGCTGGTGCATTGAGAGTCACCTGCGGCGGTGCTAGACTGTATGTGAGAGTAAGGGTAGGGAAAAAGGCATCTTCACTGGCATTGATGTTTGTTGTTGTAGAATCCAACGTCGGGCAGGTGGTGACGGTGCCAAGCTCATCGGTGCGCAAGCCAACCGAAAAGAAGTAAGGATCTCCAAGATTGGTGGCTTGCTGAGCCTGCGCGTTGGCAGCTGCACCCAAGATGAGAGTGATACTTGAGAATGCAGTCAAGTTAATGCTCGTAAGAAGCGGACTCCCTGCATCGTTATAAGCATTGAGATTTGTTTGTGTAGCACCATTGTCCATCTGGGTGATATTAAGAACAGTGTTGTCATCATCTAAACCGCGTATACCTAAAGTCAGATTGGTCTGTTCAACAAGAATGTTCTCAGGAACAGATGTAAAAGTAAAATCAATAAACGCCCTGAACACTCGATAAGTATCGGGAGTGCATCCGCCCAATCCAACTTGAAAAAAAGTGGTTGTTTGAGATACTCTTATGAACGTAGAAGATCCGCTTGTGAGATTTGTTTGATTTCGTATAGAGGTATCCAGGGTAATGTTCCCTGCATTGAGGCTGATGGTGGGGTCAATCTCTACGAGCTGGCCTATGGAAAGGTTTTCCTGAAAAGGATTCTTTCTGAAGGCAAAGGCATGGGTTCTGTTGTCAATGTCAAGGGGTACTACTTCAAAGCCATGGTCAAGGGCGTCATCAAAACTAAAGCGTACGTTATCAACAATGACACTATAGTCCTCCATGATCATATCCTTATTGGCATGAATTTTCACGATAGGAATGTCTGTTGCGGTGGTGTAATTATACCCATATTCCCACTCATATTGATGGCCTTTTGTCTTAATGTTGGTGTGCAGCAATTGTGCGCCGTCAAAAGTGATATCCACATCATTGTCAAACCACGTTGTTTTGAACCCATCCCCATCTATCTTTGAAACTTTAACAACATCAGTAAAGAGCTTGTACGTTCCGTCGCGATCAAGAATATTTGCCGGTTGTGCATAAACATCTTGAACACACCGTCTTTGGTCGCAAACACGGGCCCAATTAGGCCCTCTCTCCGCCTTTTTTGAGGCCATCCTGCTGACGATCCCGGGGTCCGTATCAAGTTGAAGTGGCTCTTGGATGATAATGAAAGACGCTCCTTTATTGTTGAATTGCCCCTTGTTAAGGACTTCATAAGATTCAATAGGTTGGGGTTGTTCGGTTTCTTGAGGAAGGGGAATTGCAGTAAACGAAAGCGCATCAGAAAGTAACAAAGAGTCTGCAACAGGAGATGCATTGACAACGGAGAGCTGAAGATCTTGAAGGTAAAGGGTCGCTCCCTGAAGGACAATAATGAGGGTTGCCTTCGGTTGTGTTGGGTTGATCTTGCAGTCAGTGCACGTGGCTTCAAATGAAGTTACTCTACTATTGGGAGAGGCAGATGGCTGCTCTTCTGGCGGTGTGATGATCGCTTCACCAGTGAGATCTGATGAAGGGGGAGGTATTGTGGTGTTGGTATCGTTCCCGGAAGGAGCTTCTGGTTCTGCAATCACAAGACCTGTCAATGAATTTCCCTTGTCGCCTTTCTTTTGTTGTCCTTGAGCAGCAGGGGGGAGTGTAGTATATACAACGTGGTTGGTATCACCCCAATAGATATGAACATTACCTGCTCCTTCTACAGAACCACGAAAAGTAAAAGCGTCAACATCCATCTCGCCATACAGAACAATCTCATAATTTCCACTCTTCTCAATATGAAGATCAAGAGGTTTTGTGATGATAAGCTGAGTAGCATTTGTTGTGGTAATGTTTGTTTCATTAGAGACAAATTCTTCCACCGCACGACCAGTCAAACTGTTTCCCACAGAATGGAGAGACGACCAGCGGCATTTTACCTGATCTCCAATAT